>NZ_JVPT01000039.1:0-12202 GCF_001055915.1 Corynebacterium sp. 212_CJEI
TAGTGGGGAGTAGTTGTCATTGAGAGCACGAAGTTCGCTAAGTGCCGAGGCTTAACTTTTTGCGCTTTTAAGTACTGCGCTCAACTACTGGTCAGCGACCAACAACTCCGCAATCTGGATGGTATTCAGAGCAGCGCCCTTACGCAGATTGTCGCCAGAGACAACCAGCACCAGGCCACGCCCCTCCGGAACCGACTGATCGACACGGATACGACCCACCAGGGACTCATCCACACCAGCGGCGGCAAGCGGATTCGGAACGTCGACGACCTTCACGCCCGGCGCGGACTCCAGCAGTTCGGTTGCCTTCTCTACGGACAGAGCATTCTCAAACTCAGCGTGAATCACCAGCGTGTGGCCAGTGAACACCGGAACGCGCACACAAGTACCAGCAACAGCCAGCTCGGGGATAGACAGAATCTTGCGGGACTCATTGCGGAGCTTCTGCTCCTCATCAGTCTCCAGCGAACCATCATCAACAAAGTTTCCAGCCACCGGCAGCGCGTTGAAAGCAATCGGTGCGACATACGGACCAAAGTCCTCCGCAACCAGAGCCGAACCATCAGTGGTCAGCTTCTCCAGGTTGTCGATGTTCTCGCGCACCTGGCCAGCCAGAGTATTCACACCAGCAAGGCCCGAACCCGAGACCGCCTGATAGGAGGACACACGCAGACGCTGCAACCCGGCCTCGTCGTGAAGCGGCTTGAGAACCGGCATCGCGGCCATGGTGGTGCAATTCGGATTCGCGACAATGCCCTTCGGGATGTCCTGCAAAGCATCCGGGTTGACCTCGGAGACCACCAACGGGACCTCCGGATCCTTACGCCACGCCGACGAGTTATCAACAACAACAGCGCCAGCAGCCGCAAAACGCGGAGCCTGCTCCTTCGACAGCGTGCCGCCAGCGGAGAACACCGCGACATCAATGCCCTTCAGATCCTCATCAGAAGTAGCCGCGACATCCTCGACAACAATCTTCTCGCCGCGGAACTCCAACTCCTTGCCCGCACTACGAGCAGAAGCGAAGAAACGAACCTTATCGGCCGGGAAATTACGCTCCGCCAACAGAGTGCGCATCACGCGGCCAACCTGGCCAGTGGCACCAACAACAGCAATCGTGGTCATGAAAACTCCTTAGCGTCCAGTACCAGCGTAAACAACAGCCTCAGTGTCGCCACCGAGATTGAAAGCGTCGTGCAGGGCCTTCACAGACTTGTCGACATCCTGGTCATTAACCAGCACCGAGATACGAATCTCAGAAGTGGAAATCAGATCGATATTCACACCCTCATCAGCGAGCGCCTCACAGAACGTCGCAGTCACACCCGGGTGGGACTTCATGCCAGCACCGACCAAGGAGACCTTGCCGACGTGATCGTCGTAAAGCACGTCCTTCCAGTCGTTGTCAGCCTGCAGCTTCTTCAGCAACGCCATCGCCTTCGGAGCATCCTCGCGCGGGCACGTGAAAGTAATGTCAGTGCGGTTATCCGCGACGGTGGAGACGTTCTGCAGCACCATATCGATGTTGATCTCCGCATCCGCAACAGCACGGAACATCTTCGCCGCCTGGCCCGGATCATCCGGAATGCCCAGCACGGTCACCTTCGCCTCGGAGCGGTCATGAGCCACACCGGTCAACACTGCTTCTTCCATAGGGATATCCTCCATCGATCCATCAACAAGGGTGCCAAGTTCATTGCTATACGACGAACGCACACGCAACGGGACATTAAACGCACGGGCGTATTCGACACTTCGCAGCTGCAAAATCTTCGCGCCAACCGCGGCCATCTCCAGCATCTCCTCGAAGGAAATGTTGTCCAAACGCTGTGCGTCCGGCACAATGCGCGGATCCGCGGTGTACACGCCGTCCACGTCGGAGTAAATCTCGCAGACGTCCGCCTCTAGGGCTGCCGCGAGGGCAACCGCAGTGGTATCCGAGCCACCACGGCCCAGCGTAGTGACGTCCTTGGTCTCGCGGTTTACACCCTGGAAACCGGCCACTAGGCAGATATGGCCCTCATCGAGAGCCTCACGGACACGGCCCGGAGTGACCTCGACAATGCGGGCGTTACCGTGGCGCTCCGTGGTAATCACGCCAGCCTGCGAACCGGTAAAAGAACGGGCCGAGGCGCCGAGGCTTGCGATTGCCATAGCGACCAGCGCATTGGAAATACGCTCACCGGCGGTCAGGAGCATATCCATCTCGCGTCCCGGCGGGACCGGGTTGACCTGCTCAGCGAGGTCCAGAAGCTCATCGGTGGTGTCGCCCATTGCCGAGCAGACAACCACGACGTCATTGCCCTGCTTTTTGGTTTCCACAATTCGTTCTGCAACACGACGAATGCGTTCGGCGCTCTCCAGGGATGAACCACCGTACTTCTGCACAACCAGTGCCATGGTCGGCAACCTCCAAAAACTAGGCAACTATATGCACGTAACTATTATTGACTCAATTTACTTGAGTCGCATTCGTAATTACATAGTGGGTTACCAAAACGTAGCTTGCGGGGGTTGCGTGGAGGGTTTGGATCGGGTTGCGTAGGGGTTGCGGGGTTATTGGGCATGGGTTGGGTGCGGATCGGACGCTGCTGCGGGCTGCAAATGTGAAACTGACTAAGTTTATGACAAAAATATGCCCTGAAACTTGTCAAAACTGACATAAACCTAGTCAGTAACTCTCGGTACTGTGCCAGGAACTCCGGGCTCAGTCAGCTCCACTCCCTAACTCCCCGGCCCGAGCTCAGTCAGCTTCTTGGCCGAACCAGCTAATTCCCGAGGCGCTGCGGGCACCAACCACTGCCCCGCCCAACCCCTGCGAAGTGGACATGACAAGTGTTGCATGCCTAGCATTCCCTACGTGAACAATGACCTTCTCGCTGCGATACTGGCACTGCTGTCCGCACTCAGCATCGCGTGGGGAACCGTCATCCGCCACAACCTCTCCGGAACACTGGAAGAGGGCACCAGCACACTTCGCGGAGTGGCGAAGACCCTGAAGCTGCCGCGCTGGTGGCTGGGCTCGGGCCTGGCGATTGCCGGGTATGTATTTCAGGTCGCGGCGTTGGCATTTGGCACGTTGCTCCTGGTGCAGCCGTTGTTGGTCATGAAGCTGATGCTCACGCTCCCGCTGGCGGCGAAGGTCAACGGTCGGCGGATTTCGCGGTCAGAGATGATCTGGTCCGTGGCGCTTACTTTTGCGGTGGCGACGCTGGTGTTGCTCGGCAAGCCGACTGCCGGCTCCACCGATATCCCCACCTACCTGTGGGGATGGGCTCTCGCCGTCGGTGGCGTGGTCACCTGCGGGCTTTACGCCGCTGCAGTTCAGTGGCCCAACACCGGCACCGGCGCCGGCGGCGGCTCAGACACCAAACAGCGCGGAGTGCTGCGCCAGAACCCGAAGGCCCTACTGCTCGGCACGGCAACCGGCTGGCTGTACGGCTTCGTCGCGCTGCTGTCTAAGTCGGTGGTCGATACCTATGTCAACGACGGACTCGTCCAGCTCCTGCTCTCCTGGGAACTCTGGCTGCTGGTGGCACTGGCGGTTATTGGCGTCGGCCTGCAGCAGGCGGCTTTTAACGCGGGACCGTTGCAGGCTTCGCTACCAGCTATGACCGTCGTGGAGCCGATTGTTGCCTTCAGCTTGGGATACATCGTTCTTGGTGAACGCTTCCAGGCAGTTGGTGTGCAGTGGGTGGCGCTGTTTATCGCACTGGCGACCATGATTTCTGCCACTATTGCCCTGGCGGCTCGGCCGGCAGAAGCCACCGCCACAGCCTCCACAAGCGCCCCAAGCACCGAAAACACCGCAGACACCGCGACCACCGACACCACAAGCACCGCAACCACCGACGCCCCAAGCACCGAAATCACCACCACAGACTCCACCGATGCCACCGCTCGGTAAGTAGAGTTCAGCTCTCCCGGGTTGCATGACCTAAATTGGTATGTGCACTTATTAAGTCGTTAGCGATTTGTCGGCCTGGCTATCCCCTGCCCGGGAATTATCCCTGGTGAGAAAGACCCGTGGCCGCTATGCACAAGGTCACCAAAGGTAGGACTCGATGGGGCGTCATTCCCATTCCAAGCGGGCAACTTCCAAGCGGGCATCCAAACCGACATCTAAGCGGAAGTCCGAACGCGCAAACAGCACCAGCACCGCAACCAAAACCGCCGCAACCAACACCAAAGCAAAGCCCCAAAAGGGCAAGAAGCTCAACTCGAACACCATCATCGCCCTGCTGTTGATCATTGGCGGTTTGGGCGTGCTGCTGTACCCGGTTGTCGCAACTCAGTGGAACAACTTCCTGCAGGCCCGCGCCGCAGATGAGTACTCCAAGCTGGAGAAATCCGCTCCTCCTGAGGTCTTGGACACCGCCTGGAACGAGGCCCACGAGTACAACGCCAGCCTCGGCGAGGTCAATCCCGGCGATGCCTGGACCACCTCCGATGACGAGTCCTCCCCGGAGTACCAGCGCTACCGCCACTACCTCGACGTGCTTGGCGAGACCGACGCGCTCGGTCGCATCGTCATCCCGTCCATCAACTCTGACCTGCCCATTTTCCACGGCACGTCGGAGAAATCGCTTTCGCGCGGTGTCGGTCACCTCTATGGCACCGACTTCCCGGTCGGCGGCGTGGGCGAGGGTGAGGGTCGTCACGCGTCGCTGTCCGCGCATACGGGTCTGCAGAATGCGACGCTGTGGGACAACCTCGACAAGGTCAAGAAGGGCGACGCGTTCTACATCGCAGTCGCGGGTCACAAGTTGAAGTATGAGGTCCACGACGTAGCCGTCGTAAAGCCGGATGAAACCGATGCTTTACGACGCGTCCCCGGAGAAGACCTGATCACCCTGATTACGTGCACGCCTTACGGCATTAACACGCACCGCCTGCTGGTGACGGGGCATCAGGTGCCGATGGATCCTGACGAGGAGTCCGTGTTCGACGGCAGCGGTTCGCAGTGGCAGTGGTGGATGTGGGCCATCCTGGCAGCAGCGGCGGTGATCATTGCGCTGCTGATTTGGTGGCTGCGGAAGCTCTCGCGCGACGGCAAGGGCGAGCCGGCGGCCGAGCGCGAGAGCGACGAGACAGAGAATGACGAGGCGGAGGATTAGGCCCCCTTACGAAGTCGCCATCACCTTCGTCTCCTCGATTGCGTTCTTGATCTCGTTGATTCCCTTTTCAAAGATGCGCTGAAGGCCCAGCGCCAGAATCAGCGACGGGATGATGAACAGCGCCAACATGAACATCAGCTTCCAGTAGTCTGCCTCATAGATACCGGCGATGGAGCTGCGGAACATATCGATCGCGTAGGTACCCGGCAGCCAAGGGCTAATGTTCTGGACCCACTGCGGCACCAGCGGCAGCGGATACGCGCCACCTGCGGCCGAGACCTGCATCACCAGCAACAGCACGCAGATGGCCTTGCCGGCGTTGTCGAAGGTGAAGACGAACGAGAAGACGATCATCATAAACACCAGCGAAATCACCCAGCCGGCCAGCAGCATCAGGAATCGGTGCGCGGGCTCGATGCCCACGTACACCTGGAGTCCCAACACCATCAGTGTGGACTGAACCAGGCCCACGCTGGCGAAGGTGGCGAACCGGCCGAAGTACTTCTCGACGCGGGTGTAGTCATCGGCCTGCGCAGCGTTGATTTGTGCGTCACTGGTCGGCTCGTCGATTTCATCGCTGGCTGCATCGCCCTGCGCATCATCGACTGCATCGCTGACCACATTCTCGGCCTCATCATCGCCGACCTTCTGTCCGTCGCGGCTACGGACCGTGGTGCGGATCAGCACCGACGACAGCAGCGCACCGATCCACAGCGCGAGGGTCGCATAGAACGGCGCCATACCCGCACCGAAGCTCTGGACTGGGAAGACGGGGTCTTCCTCGACCTGCACCGGCGCGGCCAACTGCGCTGCCAGGGCACTTGGGTCATCACCGACGGCCTCAGCAATTCGCGAGAGGTCACCGGTGTCCTTCGCCTCTTCCAGCGCGTTGTCGATCTCGTCGAAGCGAGCGGCCAGATCATCAAAGCGGGTGCTCAGACCCATCGTGGCGGCGCTGGTCTTACGAAGAGTATCCACCGGCGAGCCGGAAATCGTACCGCGGATGCCGCGAATGTCCTCGCCAATGACCTCGATGTCGTTGCTCAGACGCGACACCGGCTCCGACAGTGCGTCGATCTGCGGGCGCAGGTTCTGCTCGTAGGAGTTTTTGGCATTTTCCACAGCGGCAATCGCAGCCGTGAAAGCGTCCTTCGCCTGGCTTATCGACGATCCCGTATCCCGGCCACCACGCAAATCCGCTGCCACGGCGGAGAAACTCTCCTGCAGCCCACGGGTGCGAGCAATCGAGGTGTTCAGATCGGAAATCGCGCGGTCATAGCCCGGCTTAGCGACACCCGGAACCACTGCCCCAACGGTGTCCTCCAGGCGGTCGCGCATCGCAGTCAGGCCATCGGCCTGCTGGCCGAATTTGGCCGCCATCGCGTCAAAGGTATCTGCGGTCGCGCCGCTGGTGGCCTGGGTGCCGTCGACAAGCTCGTTGACGCGGTCGCGCACGCCTTCGTAGCTCGACTGCGTTGCGTCGAGCGCCGTGCTAACCGAGTCGCGGACATTGCCGACCGCGGCTTCCAGATCGCCTGCGACGTTGCCGTCACCCGAACCATTGCGCAGAATGTCCATCCGCGCACCAGCGTTTTCCAAAATGGAATCCGCGGTCTCCACCAGCGGCACGGTGGTCTCCACCAGCGTGGACAGCGAACGAGCAGTCTGCGCACCGGAGCGCAGCCGCGCGGCGGTGTCATCAACGCGGTTTTGCACGCGCGTCAGTGCCTGCTTGGAGTCGGAGGTGTTTAAATACTCATCCAGCGAGGTGATCACGCCCAGCCCAACACTGGCGACGACCTGCGTGAAGTTCTTGTCAATCTCCTGAATAACGCCACTCGCGCCCTTACTCGTAATGATTGACGAAAGCGCGTTCTTCTTCTCATTCGTATAGAGCGTCAGCTTCGGCGCCTTGGTGCCCCGGACGTAGAAGGTCATCAGTTCAGTACTGAAGTTCTCCGGAAGCACGATTGCCGCGTAGTAGTCACCGGACTTAGTGCCGTCGATGGCGTCCTCAGAATCCGTAATCTGCCAGTCAATTTCGTGGTTACGGCTCAGCTTCGACAGCACCTCATTGCCCAAGTTGACGTCAATCGCACCGATATCCGTGCGATGACCACGGTCATTACTGGCGACCGCAATCTTCAGCTTTTCGGTGTTCTCAAACGGCTCCCAGCTGGCCAGCACATTAAAGCAGGTGAACAGCAGCGGAATCAGCACCAGACCGAAAACCATGATGCCGGTCATCGTGTTCTGGCGGATCACCCGAAAGTCATTCCGCACAATTTCAAGAACGTTTCTCATTAGGCTTCACCTTCTGGGGAAGTCTTCACGCTTGCCGACGACACCTTCGCCTGTGGCTCAAACGAATCACCAGCATTTTCCAGCGAGTACGCATGCGGATGGGAAGTTTGGTGCTCCATGTAGGCGCGCAGCTCCTCCTCCGACATCTCGCTGAGCTCCTGGGCGTGAATCACAGACTGCTTGACGTACTCGCGCACCGCGATGTAGGCGAGGCAGAGCAGCACAAACAGGCAAGCCAGACCGAAGAACAGGGCCTTCTGATCCGGGTAGTTACGGGCCAAAATACCCAGCACCACCAGGGCGGCCACGGCGATGCCAATGGCCATGCGCATGAACAGCGTGTAGCTGCCACGCAGATTCTCCATCCGCTCGTCGACTCGCGATTGGTACTCCTCGCGGTTACGCAGCGCAAAGACGAGGTCACTGAGCTTGTATCCGCTACCGACCAGGTGGACTTCTTCGTTGTTGACCAGTCCGCCCTCTTCAAGCTGGTGGTTAACCAAGACATTGACCGAGGACAGGCTGCGGCGCAGCCAGTAACCGACCACGTAGGCGACCACTGCCATGGCCATCAAGGTGAGCATGTTCTTCAGGTAGTAATTCGAGTAGAAACCACCAATGGTCTCGCGGAGAGCATCAATGCCGTAGGTCAACGGCAAGAACGGATTCAGCGCCTGGAAGAAGTCCGGGGTCATCTCAATTGGATAGAGACCGGCGGCGCCAGGAATCTGAATAAACGCGAGCACTACGGCAATACCACGTCCCACGTGGCCAAACGCCGACACCAAACTGTAAATAATGGCGAGATAACACAACTCCACCACGACACAGGTGAGGACGAACGCAACCGCGCTGACATGCTGCACACCAATGACGATGTCACCGATAGAGACAATCAGCGCCTGGAAAGTAGCGATGATGCCCAACAGCAATGTGCGCCCCATGTACGCCTGGCCCACCGTGATTTCCTTGAAACCTTCCGCGTCGACTTCCACGCGGAAAATCACAATCAGAATGAACGCACCAATCCACAACGACAGGTTGGTAAACAGCGCCGCCATACCCGAGCCGTAGTGATCCACCGGGAACACGGCCTCCGTCTTAACCTCAGCCGGATCGCTCAGGAACTGCGAGATACCCTCAGGATCAAGGTCATTGACCATGTTCATGGCTTCGCGCTCTTCGGTGGTGCCCAGGGTAAGGACATCGAGACGCGCAGTTTCCAAGCCATCGCGCACACCATCAAGGTCGGCCTTGAAGCTCTCGAGGACCTGATCCGCAGCAGAAAGCTGCCCACTCGTAGCGTCGAGAAGCGCGGACGTTTCCTTGACGGTGTCCTTTTGCGCGCCCAGCGCCGCCGCGTACGAACCCACGCGCGCGTTGAGCTGATTAAGCGCCTTGCTCAACTGCGGAAGTGCGTCCTGGGACGCCTGACGAATCTGATCCGAGGCGGCCTTGCCGTCCTTAGTGGCCTGCGCCAATGCCTCGCTGGTGGCGTTGAGGGAGTCGAGAGTTCCCTGCGCCGAGCCGGAGACGTTCTTCAGGCCCTCCACCAGCTCTTTATTGGTGGCGTTGCTCTCGTCGAGCGCATCGATGGTGCGCTGGATTGCCTGCTTATCCGGGCCGTTGAGCGGGTTGGCCTCCAGCAGGGAATTCAGCCCACCAATGACCTGATCCGCCTGGTTGACGATGTCCTCCGCCGCAGCCGTCGCAGAATCCGAACGGGAAATTGCGCCCTGCAGATTGCCAGTCATCGCGCCAATCGCGGCGTTGGCGTTGCCGGTGCCCTCCACCAGAGCGGTGCTGCCCTGCAAGTAGGCGTCGTTGAGATCCGCGGAGAAATTCAGGACCTCATTATTGAGCTCACCAGTAATCGCCTGCACCTGCGTCAACGCATCCTGGGCGTCATCGAGGGCCGTGTCCACGCTGCCGAGAGTCTTCTTGATCTGCGCAATCGTCGGCTGCAGATCGCCAATCTGCTCCTGGATAGCACCGACTTCATCGCGGCTATTGGCAACCGCATCAGCGACATCCTGGAAAGCGTCAGCGGAATTGAGACGAGCCGCATCGAACCGGCCCTGCAGCAGGCCGCCAGCTTCCTTAACCTCCTCGGTGACCGCCTTCGCAATCTCCTTATTAAAGGAAGCGGAAATCTGACCATCAATACCGGACGCGCCCTGCGCCGTGATGTGCGGCGAGATCGCGTTGATCTTCTGGTTAGCGCGGTATTTCAGCTTTGCTGGATGCCCCTGCCCTTGAATCAGGTCAACCATTTCCTGCGAGAAATTCGGCGGAATGGTGATTTCGGCATAGACCTTGCCGCGCTTTAGGTCTCGGTCTGCCTTCTCGGCATCGGGGAACTGCCAGCCCAGTTCATGATTTTGTTTTAGTTGTTTGACCACCTGGTTACCGATATTGAGGCTTCCGGTAACCGAGGAACTCGCGCCCTTGTCCTCATTCACAATTGCCACACCGATGTTCTCGGTGTGCTCGTACGGATCCCAGAAGCCCGGGATGTTGAACCAGGAGTACAAGGCAGGGGTGATCATCACGCCGATGATGATTACCCACACTCTTGGGCTATTGCGGAGACGGCGCAAGTCTCGCTTCAGAATAGACCAGCTAGTTTGCACCTTAAGGACGCTATCATCTTTACCCCGCTAAATACATTGGTCCTAGCTTTAGAACTATCGATTGGCGGGGTGGGTGGCGTGGATGGCTGAGCATATTTCCCCCACTAAAACCCCCGAATGATGAAATTCATATAACCATCGGGGTAAGGTACATCACATGCAACGCGGACTACTGCTTCTATGCCGCGGCGGGGCTTGGGTTTAAGGCCGGCTCCCCGTCGCGGGGTTAGTTGTGCCGGCCTACAAGAAAAGTCCGAATTAGAAAGGCCCACAACATGTCTCCTTCCGACGCTTTTATTTCCGCTCCTTCTGTAATCTCCACTCCTGCTGGCGAGATTCCGGAAGGACAGCCTGCTTGGAATAAGCAGCGCAACTCCCAGATGGCAACCAACCGCTACCTGCCTTACGACCAGGAAGTTCAGGACTTCCAGCTGAAGGACCGCACCTGGCCGGACAAGCGCATTACTAAGGCACCGGTTTGGTGTGCCGTCGACCTGCGCGATGGCAACCAGGCGCTGATTGACCCAATGAGCCCGGAGCGCAAGCGCCGCATGTTCGAGCTGCTGGTCCAGATGGGCTACAAGGAAATTGAGGTCGGCTTCCCGTCCGCTTCCCAGACTGACTACAACTTCGTGCGCGAGATCATTGAGAAGAATATGATCCCGGACGACGTCACCATCCAGGTTCTGGTCCAGGCTCGCGAGCACCTGATTCGCCGCACCTTCGAGGCATGCGCCGGCGCAAAGAACGTCATCGTTCACTTCTACAACTCCACCTCGATCCTGCAGCGCGATGTTGTGTTCCGTAAGGACAAGGACGCAATCAAGAAGATTGCCACCGACGCCGCGGAGCTGATTAAGACCATCGCGAAGGACTACCCGGACACCAACTGGCGCTGGGAGTACTCGCCGGAGTCCTACACCGGCACCGAGGTTGAGTACGCCAAGGAAGTTGTCGACGCCGTGGTGGATGTCATCGACCCGACGCCGGAGAACCCAATCATCATCAACCTGCCGTCGACCGTGGAGATGATCACTCCGAACGTCTACGCAGACTCCATCGAGTGGATGCACCGCAACCTCAACCGCCGCGACTCCATCATTCTGTCGCTGCACCCGCACAACGACCGCGGCACCGGCATCGCCACCGCCGAGCTGGGCTACATGGCCGGCGCCGACCGCATCGAGGGCTGCCTCTTCGGCAACGGCGAGCGCACCGGTAACGTCTGCCTGGTCACCCTGGGGCTGAACATGCTGACCCAGGGCGTCGACCCACAGATTGACTTCTCCGACATCGACCTGATCCGCCGCACCGTCGAGTACTGCAACCAGCTGCGCGTTCCGGAGCGCCACCCGTACGGCGGCGACCTGGTCTTCACCGCCTTCTCCGGCTCGCACCAGGACGCAGTGAACAAGGGTCTCGATGCAATGGCGGACAAGGTTCGCCCGGGCGCCGCCGTCAAGGAGCTTTCCGACGAGGACCTGCGCGCGGTGACCTGGGAGGTTCCTTACCTGCCCATCGACCCGAAGGACGTCGGTCGTTCTTACGAGGCCGTTATCCGCGTGAACTCCCAGTCCGGTAAGGGCGGCGTGGCCTACATCATGAAGACGGACCACGGCATGAACCTGCCGCGCTCCATGCAGGTCGAGTTCTCCTCCGTCGTGCAGGCAGTCACCGACGCCGAGGGCGGCGAGGTCAACTCCAAGGCGATTTGGGACATCTTCGCAGGTGAGTACCTGGACCGCGAGGCTCCACTCGAGCAGATTGCCCTGACTGTCGATGCCCCTCAGAACGAGTCGGACGCCACCAAGATCAAGGCTCACATCGTCTACGAGGGCAAGGAGCAGACCGTTGAGGGTGTCGGCAACGGCCCGCTGGCCGCTTACGCCAACGCCCTGGAGAAGCTCGGCATCAACGTCGAGGTTCAGGAATACGTCCAGCACGCTCGCACCGCAGGTGACGATGCCGAGGCTGCGGCCTACGTCCTCGCAGATGTCAACGGCACCAAGGTCTGGGGCTCCGGCATCGCTGGTTCCATCACCTACGCATCGCTGAAGGCAGTCACCAGCGCGGTCAACCGCGCACTGGCTTAAACTCCACATAGTTACTGACTAGGTTTATGACACTTTCGTGGCAAAATTTGTGCGG
>NZ_JVPT01000040.1:0-212 GCF_001055915.1 Corynebacterium sp. 212_CJEI
CGCAAATACGCTCGCCCATAAGGGCTTACGTGGTGCGCGATACTAGGATTGAACTAGTGACCTCTTCCGTGTCAGGGAAGCGCTCTCCCACTGAGCTAATCGCGCTGGGGTAAAAGCTATATAGAAGCTTTCAAGCGCAACCCCCTTCCAGGAGAAGGGGGTTTTGCACTGAGCGGATGACGGGACTCGAACCCGCGACCCTAACCTTGGCA
>NZ_JVPT01000041.1:0-317 GCF_001055915.1 Corynebacterium sp. 212_CJEI
CTTGCCAAGGTTAGGGTCGCGGGTTCGAGTCCCGTCATCCGCTCTGGTTTCTCAAGAAGTTAAGCTCTGTGGTATAACTTCGAGGCAACCACTGAGGCGGCAGCCTCACGGTGGAATGGCCGAGTGGCGAGGCAACGGCCTGCAAAGCCGTGTACACGGGTTCGATTCCCGTTTCCACCTCAGCAGAGATTCCTTACCGGTTTCGATGTAATGCGCGTTTAGCTCAGCGGGAGAGCGCTTCCCTGACACGGAAGAGGTCACTGGTTCAATCCCAGTATCGCGCACCACGTAAGCCCTTATGGGCGAGCGTATTTGCG
>NZ_JVPT01000042.1:0-29202 GCF_001055915.1 Corynebacterium sp. 212_CJEI
ATTCGACTGTTGTGGCTCCTGAGGTTCGGAGTTGGAGTCGAACTGGGAGACCTGCTCAGCATCGGGCTCTGGATCCGACTCCGGACTCGACTCTGGCTGATTCTGGTCATCTCGGAACTGCTCCTCTGCATCCTGCAGAGCATCGTCGAGCTGTTCCTGGTCCAGTCCTGGTTCATCAAAGGGGTCACGGCGACGACGGTGCGGCAGTGCCATTTCCGCAGCTATCTTAATGTCTTCCGCAGTGATCTCAATTGGATTGCCGCGTGCCGGCTGCGCCGACTCGTCCCCGGCTACTCGCCAGGCAGCGTGAGCGCGGGCGGTACGTGCAATGACGATGTCGGCACGCATCCCGTCCACATCAAAAGCAGCGCACACTGTGGCAATTTGACCAAGAATGTTGGGGGTCAATTCGACGTCGTCAAGCAGTGCGCGTGCGCGATCGATGCGGGCGTGCAGTGCCTCGTCGTCGGCGGCGAACCGCGTGACAAAGCTCTCCGGGTCGGTGTCGAAGTCGAGGCGGCGAGCGACGATTTCCGCGCGGACAGCCGGATCCTTGGAAGCGGTGACGTCGATGGCGAGACCAAAGCGGTCGAGAAGCTGGGGACGCAATTCGCCCTCTTCCGGGTTCATCGTGCCGACCAACACGAACCTGGAGGTTGCAGAGTGCGAGATGCCATCGCGTTCAACAACCACGCGACCGGTGGCTGCGGCATCGAGAACGGAGTCAACCAGATGATCCGGCAGCAGGTTAATCTCGTCGACATAGAGAATGCCACCGTCAGCCGCGCTGAGTAGTCCCGGATTGAACTGTGCGTGTCCGGTAGTCAGGACGGTCTCCACATCGATGGAGCCTACGACTCGATCTTCCGTCGCGCCGAGGGGTAGGTTTACCAACGATCCGCTGAGAAATGGTGCCAACGCGCGGACAGTAGTGGTCTTGGCCGTGCCCTTCTCACCGCGGATGACCACGCCACCAATCTCCGGGGATAGGGCGGTCAGAATCAACGCAAGCTGTAGTCGCTGCTGCCCGACAATCGCAGTAAAAGGAAAAGTGGGCTCTGTTTGTGCAGTGGTCGCTGGCGTGATTTTTTCCATAAACACAGTTCTACCCCACTGCGAACGGATGGCTCACAGCGGGGTAGAACAATGTTGGCTTAATTGAACTCTTTGAAGCTCTTCAGCGAGTTACTAGCGCTCCAGCTTCAGGGTCTTCTGGGAAGCCTCCCAGACCTCCTTGAACAGAGCCGGGTCATCAGCCAGGTGCGTACCGTAGGACGGGACGAGCTCCTTCAGCTTCGGAGCCCACTTGCCCATGTGACGGCCGAAGCAGCGCTCAATCAGGCTAATCATCACAGCCGGAGCGATGGAAGCGCCCGGGGATGCACCCATCAGGCCGGCAATGGTGCCGTCCCACGAGTTGATGACCGCGGTACCGAACTCGAGGGTACCGAAGACCGGAGCCTTCATCGGCTTAATGACCTGGACGCGCTGACCAGCGACGATCAGCTCCCAGTCCTCTGGGCGAGCGTTCGGGACGTACTCACGCAGGGACTCAATACGTGCGTCGAAGTCCTTCAGAACCTCAGTAATCAGGTACTTGGTCAGCCCCATCTCCTGGACACCAACACCCATCATGGACGGCAGGTTGGCCGGACGCAGAGATTTAATCAGGTCCAGGTTGTTACCGTTCTTGAGGAACTTCATGTTCCAACCGGCGTACGGGCCAAAGAGCAGGCCGCGCTTGCCGTCGATAACACGGGTGTCCAGGTGCGGAACGGACATCGGCGGCGTGCCGACGGAAGCCTTACCGTAGACCTTGGCGTCATGCTTAGCAATGACTTCCTCGTTGGTGCAGCGCAGCCACTGGCCGGAGACCGGGAAGCCACCGAAACCACGAATCTCGTTAATACGAGCCTTCTGCAGCAGCGGCAGTGCGTCACCGCCGGCACCGACGAATACGAAGTTGGCAACCAGGGTGCGAACGTCCTTGGTGTGCAGGTTCTTCACGGTGACGATCCACTTGGAACCGTCGCGCTTCAGACCGGTGACCTCGTGTCCGTAGCGAATCTCAGTACCCATATCGGACAGTGCGGCCAGGTACTGCTTGGTCAGTGCACCGAAGTTAACGTCCGTACCATTCGGGTTACGAATAGCGGAGACCGGCTTGGAGAAGTCACGACCCTCGGACATCAGCGGAAGGTACTCAGCGAAACGGTCCGGATCTTCAATGAGCTCCTGACCGTGGAACAGCGGCTCCTTCTCAAGTGCCTCGTAGCGACGACGCATGAACGCCATCTGCTCCGGGCCCTGAGCGAAGGTGGTGTGATCAACCGGGTTGATGAATTCCCTCGGGTCAGTCAGGGTGCCATTTTCAATCAGCGAGGTCCACAGCTGACGGGAAACCTGGAACTGCTCATTAATGAGCTTAGCCTTGGTGACATCGACCTTGCCGTTCTTCTCCGGCGTGTAGTTCAGCTCACACAGAGCAGAGTGACCGGTACCAGCATTGTTCCATGGAGAGGAAGACTCCTTGGCGGGCTGATCGAGACGCTCGAACAGAACCTGTGACCAGGATGGCTCGAGCTCCTTGAGCAGCACACCCAGCGTCGCACTCATTACACCTGCACCAATGAGGACGACATCTACCTCGTCGCCACTGGAAGCAGGAAGCTTGTTATCAGCCATTTTGCTGTCAACATCCTTACTAACTTGATTAGTGATTCAAACTAGCGCTCGCTCACATGCGCGCACACAACTTAAGACGCAAAAGAGAGCTACCGTCTCAGTCCATAATCTATTGTGGCACACATTCCCACTACCCCCGGTAATCGGCGCTAGGCTTGACCCTGTGACTACCGATATTCCCGATTTCGTTACCCCCACCTTTAACCCCGATAACCTAGGCGAAGACTACAGCCAACATGTCATCGAACTCGGCCAGGATCCCGACGGTGAGGGGTCGGTATGCGCGGTTTTGGTCCGCTACTGCCCCGACTCGTCGGCAAGCGACTTCCAAACACGTCCGGCGGTTCTATGGATTCACGGGATGTCGGATTATTTCTTCCAGAAGCACGTGGCGGAGCGGTACCACGCCGAAGGCTACGCCTTTTACGCCATTGACCTGCGCAAGTGCGGGCGCGCGCACCAACCTGGGCAGACTTGGCATGGATGCAGCGATTTAACGAATTACTTCGAGGATCTCAACGGGGCACTCGCGGTGTTGGACCACGCCGGCCATACAACTGTCACTGTTAATGCGCACTCCACCGGCGGCCTCATTGCCGTGCTCTGGCTCGATTGGTTACGAAGCACAGGCGGCCATGGCCCGCAAGCACCCAATATTTCCGTCACGGCTGCCGTCTTGAACTCACCGTGGCTGACTCTGCACGTTTCCCGGGCAAAGGCGCCCGTGTACTCGCTGGTGACTCGCGTTATGTCGCGGATTCGCCCCAACAGTCTTATTCCAGTGCAGTCTGCGGGCGGCTATGGCAAATCCATTAGCGCCGACCACGAGGGACGCTGGGAGTACAACCGCACTTTCAAGCCGCTGGCTGGCCATGACAAGAACTGGCGTTGGCTCAATGCCATCATCGTCGGCCAGCAACGTGTCAGCCGCGGTATCGATACCGGCGTGCCGACGCTCGTTCTCCACTCGGACAACTACCTTCTCGGTTCCGACTACACACCGGAACTCAGCCGCGTTGACTCTGTCCTCAACACTGAGCAAATTGCCGATGCCACTGCCCACTTGGGACCGCAGGCTCGCAACGTCGCGATTCCGGGTGCTCTCCATGACGTCTACCTTTCCGCACCCGAAGCACTTGACCGCGCTTTTGATGAGACCTTTCAGTTCCTTGCCACAGTCAATCCAGGAGACAGCTCAAAATAGGAGCACAGAATAGGAACTCGGAATAAATCAGCATTCAGTACGGTTGAACCAAACTAGTTTGACCAGAATGCTAGGAGTGCTTGTGACCACTGAGAATTCGCCTGAGACTACCCCACGCCACTACGACGTCATCATTATCGGAACCGGGTCCGGCAATTCCATTCCAGCCCCGGCCTACGACAATGTCCGTATCGCTCTGGTGGAGGAAGGACGTTTCGGCGGTACTTGCCTCAACGTTGGGTGTATTCCCACCAAGATGTTCGTTCTGGCCGCTGATGCCGCCCGCAACATCCGCGAGGCCAGCCGCCTGGGCGTGCACGGCACCTTCGATTCCGTTGATCTCAAGCAAATCCAGGATCGCGTTTTCGCCCAGCGAGTCGACCAGATTGCCGACGGCGGCGAGGCATACCGCCGCGGGGACGAGACTCCCAATATCGATGTCTACGACCGCCACGCAACGTTCGTCGGCCCCCGCACTATTCGCACTGGCATCGGCGAGGAAACCGTCGACATCACAGCCGACAACATCATCATCGCTGCAGGCTCCCGCCCTCACGTTCCGGGCCTCATCGCAAACTCCGGGGTGGATTACTACACCAACGAGAACATCATGCGCGTCGACAAGCTCCCGCGCGAAATGATCGTCGTCGGCGGCGGCTACATCGCTAGCGAGTTCGCGCACGTCTTCGCCTCCTTCGGTACGAAGGTGCACATGTTGGTGCGCTCCGATGTCATGCTGCGTGGCTCAGACGCCGCTATCTCCGAGCGCTTCCACGAGGTTGCCGCCCGCGACATTGACATCCGCATGAACACCTCCATCACTGCGCTCTCCCAGGAGGGCGAGATCGTCACGGTCACGCTTGACGACGGCACGGAGCTCGCAGCCGATGCCCTGCTCGTGGCAACCGGACGCATCCCCAACGGTGACCGTATGGACCTTGCAGCCGGTGGTGTGGAGATGCACGACGATGGTCGCATCAAGGTTGACCAGTACGGCCGCACCTCTGCCGAAGGTGTGTGGGCGCTGGGCGATGTCTCTAGCCCGTACCAGCTGAAGCATATTGCCAACCATGAGGCCAAGGTTGTCTTCCACAACGTGCTGAACCCGTCGGACCTGCGGGCATTTGACCACCGCTACATTCCGTCGGCAGTCTTCTCACATCCGCAGATTGGTCAGGTCGGTATGACCGAGGATGAAGCTCGCGCCTGGGCTGCGGAAAATGGCACGGAGATTACCGTGAAGGTACAGAATTACGGCGACGTTGCCTACGGCTGGGCACTGGAGGATCGCGATGGCTTTGCCAAGTTGATTGCGGACCGGGCCACCGGCCGCCTGCTGGGTGCGCATTTCATCGGCGAGCAGGCTGCCACCCTAGTGCAGCAGTGCATCCAGATGATGAGCTTCGAAATGGATGTGCGCGAAGTTGTCAAGGGCCAGCACTGGATCCACCCAGCACTGCCAGAGCTGATTGAAAACGCGATCCTGGGCCTGGAGTTCGATAACTAGCCCAGCTGTTCAATACCTGTGGCCTGGGCCAATGCGGGCCCAGCCAGGTACTTCTCGACTGCATCGGCCAACAGGTCGACCTGTCGCAGCCGTTCTGCGGCAAACGAAGTATTAGAGCTGACCTCAAAGCCGTCCCGACCGACGGCAACTGCGACTTCGCTCAGCAACTGACGGCGCGCCTGATCATTTTCCAGGTAGCCGTGGCGGTGCGTACCCATCACCATGCCACACCGCGCCCCTTCTTCAGGCTCAGTGATAAAGGGCGCCTCGCTGCTTCGCACAACCTGTCCATTGTGGACTTCGTAAGAGCCATCCGGGTGGCTCACCAGCGTCTTCGTCCCCGCGAATTCAATGTCGGTATCGAACACGCCAAGCCCGTTCACTGTCCCGGCTACCGACTCCACCGAGTCAGTGATAGTGGTGCAGAGCATTTGGAACCCACCGCAGATGCCGATCAGCGGCAGCCCCCAGGCAGCTCGGTTCTCCAGCACGTCGTCAAGCCCACGCTCGCGCAACCACTTGAGATCGGCGACCGTCGACTTCGTCCCGGGCAACACGACCAGGTCGGCGCGAGCAACGACCGACGGATCGACCGTCCACTGCACGTGTACCCCTGGTTCACAGCCAAGCGCCTCGATATCGGTGGCGTTGGACACGCGCGGCAGGCGAATGGCAGCCACGGACAACGTTTCCGTACCCAGCGGTGCGTTCGCCGGGCCTACTGACGCACCAGCGACTGTGCTGAGCGAATCCTCCGCATCAATCCACAGTCCCGGAATAAAAGGCACTACGCCGAGTACGGGCACGCCGGTGTGCTCGCGCACCACGTCCAATCCCGGTGTCAACAGCGACACATCGCCCCGGAACTTGTTGACGATAAAACCGGTAATCCGCGCGCGGTCTTCGGGGCTCAAAATTGCATGCGTGCCGACGAAATGTGCAAGCACCCCACCGCGGTCGATGTCGCCGGCGACCACAACCGGCAAATCAGCGAGCTCTGCCAAGCCCATGTTGGCGATGTCTGACTCTCGCAGATTGACCTCGGCAGGACTACCAGCGCCTTCGCACAAGACGACATCGAACTGCCCCCGCAGCTCTTCCAATGTCTCCGCGACTACCCCGCGCAACGCTTTTCGACGCGACCGGTACGTCAGAGCGCTCACATGCCCATCGGCTTTGCCCTTCACCACCACCTGACTAGTGTGGTCCGAGCCCGGCTTGAGAAGCACCGGGTTAAAGGAGACATCCGGCTCCAGCCCACAGGCGAGCGCCTGCAGAGCCTGCGCGCGCCCAATCTCGCCGCCGTCAAGCGTGACAGCGCAGTTGTTGGACATGTTCTGTGCTTTGAAGGGTGCGACCTTCACGCCGCGGCGCGCGAGCAGCCGACACATGCCGGCGACCAGAACCGACTTACCGGCATCTGAGGTGCAGCCGGCAATCAGAGCTGCAGGGGCCTGCACGGGTTAGGCCTCGGGCTTCCAACCAGTTTGGAACTGACCTGGCACGTTCTGCTCATCCGGCAGAGTGAGGATTTCATAGCCGTCGGAGGTCACCAGCACCGTGTGCTCGAACTGGGCGGTGAACTTGAAGTCATCATTCTGCACAGTCCAGCCATTATCCCAGATGTGGTACGGCAGCTCACCAAGGTTAATCATCGGCTCAACAGTCAAGGTCATGCCCGGCTCGAAAATGGTGTCCTGGCTCGGCTCATCGTAGTGGAGAACGATTAAACCATTGTGGAACGTGGTACCGACACCGTGACCGGTGAAGTCCCGAACGGTGTTGTATCCAAAACGCTTAGCGTAAGACTCGATTACGCGGCCGATGACATTAATCTCACGGCCCGGCTTGATGACCTTAATGCCGCGCATGGTGGCGTTGTAAGTGCGCTCCACTAGCTGGAGGTGCTCCTCCGAGACATTGCCCGCGAGGAAAGTCGCGTTGGTGTCACCGTGGACGCCGTTCTTGTATCCGGTGACGTCGACATTGACGATATCGCCGTCTTCAATAACCTGAGTGTCCGGAATACCGTGGCAGACAATCTCATTGAGAGACACACAGCACGACTTCTCGAAACCGCGGTACCCCAGCGTGGACGGGTAGGTGTCGTGATCCAACAGGTACTCGTGCACCACCCGGTCAATCTCATCCGTGGTCACGCCCGGAGTTACGGCCTTGCCGGCCTCCACCAACGCGTTGGCAGCAATGCGAGAGACCTCTCGCATATTTTCAATATCTTCCGGAGTCTGTACCAGCGGCTCGCCGACGCCTTCCTGAACCTCGTCCTTCCAGGCGTACTCCGGCCGTTCAATATGTGCCGGAACAGTGCGAATTGGCGTGGACTTTTGCTGAGTAAGTGGAGAACGCTGAGTCATGGAACATACTCTACCCCTACCCCCGGATTAGCCTTTCGGCCTGTGCCGGTTTCGAAGCCAGAAATGCTCTAGCCCTCGTCTCCTGAACCTTCATCCATATTGGCGAAGAAGGCATCGGTAATCGCCACCGCATGTTCGGATCCACCACCACCGACGATGAGCGTGGCGAAGGCCAAGTCATCTCGATAGCCAGTGAACCAAGCGTGCGAGCCGCCTCCATACTCGGCCTCACCGGTCTTGGCGTAGACCTCACCGCGTCCGGCAATGGCCGAACCGGTACCGGAGGTCACCACCGCCCGCATGAGTGAGCGAATCTCATTCAAAACCTCAGGTGGAAGTGGCTTCGATGTCTGCGACTGCCACGTTCCCGCGCTTGGCACGAGTGACGGCGTCGGAGTGCGCCCGGCCGCCACCGTCGCGGAAACCAGTGCCATGCCAAACGGGCTGGCCAAGTCATTGCCCTGTCCATAGCCCGCATCGATACGCTCGACTTCATCACTGCCATCAGACACGCTGCCGGTAATAGTGTCGAGGCCCGCGATGTGATAGTTGATGCCGATGCCGAAGTTCTTGGACTCCTCCTTGAACTGCCCTGGCTCCAACTTGTGAGAGATGTTGCCAAACGTGGTGTTACAAGACCGCGCGAACGCATCGCTCAGCGAGGTATTCCCGACACCACTTCCGTTGTAGTTGGTGACAATACGCGGCCCGATCTCCATCGAACCTGGGCACGGCACAGTCGATCCCGCATTTAGCCCCTCGTGCTGCACACCTGCGGCGGCAGTAACAATCTTGTACGTCGATCCCGGCGGGAACTGTCCCATCAGCGCAAGGTCGCCGTCCTTATCTGCTTCCGCTGTCTGTGCTACCGCCAGAATCTTGCCCGTAGACGGCTGCACAGCCACCAGCATTGCCTTAGCATCTTGCCGCGTATCGACGGCCTTTTGCGCTGCGTCCTGCACCTTTTTACTAATCGATGCCTGCACCGCCGGGGCTACATCCGGAGACACCTCATAGAGCGTGCCGACGACTGCTCCGCCCTCGTTGGCCGCCACGATATTCCAGCCATCGGCACCGTGATCACCAGTGTCCACTAGCCTTTCCACACGGCTCATCAAATCAGGCGCAAACCCCGGGTCGGGTCGCACCATCGCTGCTTCATCGTTAACAGAAATTCCGTCAATGTCCGCGAGCTCATCCTTGACTCGCTGCGGCGTGGATGCCGGCAGCACAATCAGTGAAAAGTTACCCTTCCCACCAGCTGCCTGCTCCCCTATAGCGCGCGCGTCAAGCTTCGGACCATCTTCCGGCATTTCATTATTGATGACCGTCGCCGCCCGGTTAATCGACGACTGCACATTCTCCGCCCCATCACGATTGAGAATTACCCGGTGCACAGTCCCCGGCTCAAGCAAGGCCGCACCGTCCGAACCAACCACAGACGGACGTGGAGCTGCGATAGTGCGCAATTCTGGGTGCTGATTACGCCCCAGCTGTGGATGCAGGGATGCTGGCGACCAGCGCAACGCCCAATCCCGTTGCCCAGCCTCAGTCTTGGTCAGCGTGAAAGTGGTGTCATATCCCCAGCGTCGCTGATGCGGCAGCTGCCAATTCATGGTGACTTCGGCCGAGGACTGATTCGAGCTGGTATCGATACCCTCGATTTCATAGTCAAGCCCCTCCGGCTGAAGGCCGTCGGTGGCCGCATTCAGATCCCCCTCAGCGGAATCCGGATGATCGGTCAGCGCCGCCGCCTTAGCGACATCCCCTCCCGCCAGCGCCCCAAGGAATTCCTCAAGCACCTCGCGCCCGGTGTCAGGCCGCGGCGTACACGCGGCGGATGACAACACCAGACCCGTGATTGCCACAGCCGAGATACTGCGAAGCAGGGGCTTGCGGCGCGAAGTTTGTTCCATGTGGGCTGACGTTAGCACCGCTTTGCTTTACGACGACGCTGGCGCGCCGCAACCTGCTATCAGCGGTTCAGCACAATTGGATTGACCACGTCAGCAGCCATAACCAGAACGCCGAAGACCAGCAAAACTGCGGTAAAGGCCATAGTAATTGGCATGAGTTTGGTGTAATCGGCAGGCCCAAGCGCAGGCTTACCGAACGCCTTGCGAATCAGGTCGCGGATGCGCTCATAAATAACAACGGCGATGTGGCCACCGTCGAGTGGCGGCAACGGCACGAGGTTGAACACGGCCAGGAAATAATTGAGGTTAGCCAGCAACAGAAAGAATGAAGGCCACTGGTTCATCTCCACCAATTCACCACCGGCACGCGACGCGCCGACGACACTCATTGGGCTGGCCGGGTCACGCTGAGCACCAAAGATAGAGGCGACCACGCCGGGAACCTTCTCCGGAATGGAGAGCAGCCCGTTCCAAACCGCCCCGAAAAGGCTGCCTGTGAAGCTGGCCGCACCGCCGATGGCAGTCACTGCGTTGTACTCGTGAAGGATGGTCTCTGGTCGCTGGAAGGCGATACCAATTGCTGGCTGGTCGATGTCCTGGCCGTCGTTAGTCTTGCGCTTGACGACTTCCGGGGTGACCGTGACCGTCTGGGTGCTGCCATTGCGGTCGATGGTCATTTTGATGTCGCCACCTGCAGAGCTACCGATGAGAGACACAGCCTCGGGGTAGGACGTGATCTTGGTGCCATTGATCTTCTCAATCACATCTCCGGCACGTAGCCCTGCGCGCTCTGCAGGACCGGAACCAGTGCAGGGCTCCAGCGTGCCGTCGGCACGCTGTGCCGGCGAGACGCACTGCACCGCCTGAATGCGTGGCGCCATTTCCTTACCCATGTTGGGCAAACCCCACGTCACGGCAATGAAGTAAAGAATGATGAATCCAACGATGAGGTTCATTGCCACCCCACCGAGCATCACGATAATGCGCTGCCACCACGGCTTCTTGTACATGGCGTAGGGCTCTTCGGCAGGATCGATTGGATCCATTGCGGTCATGCCTGCGATGTCGCAGAATCCGCCAAAGGGAATTGCCTTTACTCCATACTCGGTGTCATGCCCACCTGCCGCAGCGTGATGCCGCTTGAAGGAAAACAGCGTTGGGCCGAAGCCAATGAAGTATCGACGCACTCGCATTCCACACAGGCGAGCTGCGGTGAGATGGCCCCATTCGTGAAGAGCGATTGTCACCGCGATGCCGATTGCGAAGAGTAAAACTCCAAGAAGAAATGTCACGAGTGCTCACCCTACCCCCACTTTGGGCAAACGAGCACACCGGCGAACAGTTTCCGGCCGGGCTGAGTCCCAATTTCAGCAAGTTCTAAGGTATCCTTACACCCGATACTCAAGATTGTCTGAAAATGCGCTCAGTCGCTTTCAGCAAAACCGCAGATAGACTGAAGTGCATATAGAGTGCAATTCGCCGAAAGTGTTAACAGGAGGACTTTCAAGTGAGCAACCACGAGCCAAAGGAAGAGATTTACCGCGGCGTCAGCACCCTCGACGAGCCGTCGGCGAAGTGGGGCTGGCACGGCATTAGCAAGAGCGCTATGCAGAAGGCCGGCTGGATTTCCGTGATCTTCCTGCTGGGCATGACCATTGGTAACCACAAGGGCAACGTCGAGAACTGGTGGCTGGTCGTCATCGCCGCCCTGATCGCTATTGGCCTGCTGCTGCAGTTGTTCGCCCCGCAGGGTTCTCAGGTCCGCACCGTTACCGGTCACAACAAGCCGGAAGGCCACATTGAGCCGGAGTGGGCACGCGACCAGGTTAACGGCACTGGCGTCTACGCTAACCTGACCGACTCTCAGCTGCGCTCCTGGAACCGTCTGCCGGAAGGCCAGAACCAGTAGAGTTAGCCACTTTTGCTGAAAGTCTGGCCTAACAGCTCTATAGCAACAGCTCTATAGCGCTACAGCGCACAAAAAGATCCGCACCGAATTCGGTGCGGATTTTTTGCTATTTGTCGGCTAAACCTCTTCGGCCGCCAGCTGACCACACGCTGCCGCAATCTCGTTGCCACGGGTATCGCGGACCGTGCACGGTACCCCCTGCGCCTGTACGCGGCGGACGAACTCCTCCTGCTGCTTCTTCGGAGAGGCATCCCACTTCGAACCCGGAGTTGGGTTGAGCGGAATGAGGTTGACGTGGACACGTGAGCCCAGAGCATTATGGAGCTTCTTACCCAACAGGTCTGCACGCCAATCCTGGTCGTTAATATCGCGAATCAAAGCGTACTCAATAGATACGCGACGGCCTGTCTTGTCTGCGTAGTAGCGAGCTGCATCAAGTACCTCGGCCACTGTAAAGCGATTGTTGATTGGTACCAGCTCGTCGCGAAGCTCGTCATCTGGAGTGTGCAGAGACACCGCGAGGGTGACTGACAGGTCCTCGTCGGCAAGCCGTCGGATGTTCGGCGCGAAACCGACCGTAGAGACGGTGACATTGCGCATCGAGATGCCGAATCCCTCCGGCGAAGGCCGCGTGATGCGATGGACGGCGGCGAGAACGCGATTGTAGTTCGCGAGCGGCTCACCCATGCCCATGAATACGATGTTAGTCAGACGACCGCCCTCAGCTGCCATCGTGGCAGCGGCCTCACGAACCTGGTCGACAATCTCCGCGGTGGAGAGATTACGCTGCAGACCGCCTTGACCCGTCGCACAGAATGGGCATGCCATACCGCAGCCCGCCTGCGAGGAAATACAGAGGGTCGCACGCCCCGGGTACTTCATCAGCACGGATTCCAGCAGCGTACCGTCACCTGCACGCCACAGAGTCTTACGCGTTTCGCCGTCGTCACAGGTGATGTGCCGCACGGGGGTCAACAGAGGTGGGAAGAGACTGTCTTTGACCTTTTGACGGTCTGCTTCCGGCAGATCAGTCATCGTCATAGGGTCAGCCTCAAGCCGACCGTAATAGTGCCGGGCAATCTGATCGGCGCGGAAGGCCGGCAGGCCCAGTTCCTTGACCGCAGCCTTCCGTTCCTCAACATCGAGGTCCGCAAAATGGGTCGCGGGCATGCCGCGACGTGGAGCTTTAAGAACGATTGGAAGTGAAGATGCCATGATGGCACCCATTTTCGCATGTAATGACGGTTTTGGCCTAATGAGCGACTAGGCAGCCGCAACTAAGTGGACCTTTACAAGTGGTACATACCTGCCAAAACGTGTTGAATGATAGGTATGACTAACGCTAATCAGCCGAATAACGACAGTCCGCTTTTCGACGATACTCCGTCGTACTCTCCAAATGATTCCGTGGCTCCTGCACCAGAGCAGGACAACCTTCCAGAGCCAGTCGTTGACGCGCCCGCAGAGAAGGACTCCACACCGGAGCCAGCGCCCGCTCCTGGCCGGCGCAAGGTGAAAAAGACTACCGCGGGCTCGATGTGGGTTGGCCTGGTCATCAGTGCAGTTTTGCTGATCGTATTGCTTGTATTCATTCTGCAGAATCAGCAGGAGACCACACTAAACCTGTTCGGCTGGGCCTGGAACTTCCCGGTCGGTGTCGGAATGCTGTTCGCTGCTATCCTCGGCGCCCTCATCACTGCGCTAATCGGTGGCTGGCGAATGTTTGATCTGCGCCGCCAGATTCGTAAGGGCGACAACTAAAGCCCGACTGAACCAGCCAAATTAAACCAGGCTGAAAAGCTGCAATATCAGCCACGTCATCGCGGCTGATGGCAGCATGCCATCCAGGCGGTCCATCAGACCGCCGTGGCCCGGCAATATCGAGGACATATCCTTAATCCCCAGATCGCGTTTGAACTGGGACTCCATCAGGTCACCAAGCGTGGCGGAGATAACCAAGGCAATGCCCAGCACGATGCCCTGCCACCACGGCGCGTGCAACATAAAGATTGCACAGAGCGCTCCAGTAATAGTGGCGAGTACGAGAGAGCCGCCGAACCCTTCCCAGGATTTTTTAGGGCTTACCTTCGGGGCCATCGGATGCTTTCCGAACATGACACCGGCGGCATAGCCTCCGACGTCATTGGAAATTACCCCGATCATGAAGGTCACAATGACCAGACGGGGGTCGACTCCCCAGGGATTGTCCATGTGCACCAGCTGCACAGCTAGCGCCGCAAAGAACGGAATCCACATCACCACGAAAACTCCAACTGCGACATCCCGCAGCCAGTTCCGTGGTGCTTCAGCCATCCCGTGCAAAAACAGACGGATGACTAGTAAAAGCATCAGGGTCACAGTCAGGCCCATGACCAGACCGTCAATCCCCCAGTAGGCGGACAGCCACACCATCAGCTGTCCGCCGAGAATCAGAACCGGGCGAGGGACCTGCCAATCGGACTCGCGGAGCCGCTCGCAGACCTCCCAGGTTGCAAGGCCAACCGCCGCGGCGACCAGAACGGTCCAGGCGAGCGCCCCCAGCAGCAAGCCGATGATGACGACTGCACCAAGTGCTACGCCCACCGTAATTGCAACCGGCAGGTTCCGACCTGCCGAGTTACGCGGCTTAATAAGCCGTAGCTCGTCTAGAACACGTTCCTTATTGGACGCTGGCTTCGACGTTGGCATTGGCGCCTCAAATCCCCTCTCCCGGTTGAATATGAAGGCCTAAACCTCCATCAGTTCCGCTTCCTTGCGCTCAACCAAGGAGTCCACCTGCTCGACGTAGTTCTTGGTGACCTGGTCCAGCTCCTTTTCGCCTGCCTGCACCTCGTCCTCGCCAGCGTCGCCGTCCTTCTGAATCTTCTTCAGAGTTTCCATGCCCTTACGACGGACATTGCGAATCGCAATCTTGGCGTCTTCACCCTTCGAACGTGCGACCTTGACCATCTCACGACGGCGCTCCTCGGTCAGCTGCGGGATAGTTACGCGCAGAACCTGGCCATCATTAGTCGGGTTCACGCCCAGGTCGGAGTTGCGAATCGCGTTCTCGATGTCGCCCATAACGCTCAGCTCATACGGCTTAATCAGCAGCATGCGCGGCTCCGGAACCGAAATGGTAGCCATCTGGGTAATCGGAGTCGGAACACCGTAGTACTCCGCAATAACGCCATTGAACATCGCCGGGTTCGCACGACCAGTGCGAATGTGCGTCAGCTCCTCGCGGCAGTGCTCTACGGAGCTACCGTACTTTTCTTCACAGTCAAGCAGGACTTCATCAATCATTGTGTTTTTAACCTCGGGTTTCTACTCGGGTTCTAGATAGTTCTAGAGCGCTCTGTGGAAAGAACGTATTACGAACAAATTTATCAGCTGTGGACGAGAGTACCGATTTGCTCACCGGCTACCGCGCGCGCAATGTTTCCGTCGGTAAGCAGATTAAACACGAGAATCGGCATGTTGTTGTCCATGCACAGGGAGAAGGCGGTGGCATCAGCAACGCGCAGGTCCCGTTCCAGAACCTCACGGTGGGTGATGTCATCGAACAGCTCTGCGTCCGGCACCTCACGTGGGTCGGCCGAGTAGACACCGTCAACGGCCTTTGCCATCAGCAGCACCTCGCAGCCGATCTCCAGGGCGCGCTGGGCGGCGGTGGTGTCGGTGGAGAAGTACGGCATCCCCATACCTGCACCAAAGATGACCACGCGGCCCTTCTCCAGGTGGCGCTTAGCACGCAACGGCAGGTACGGCTCCGAGACCTGTGCCATGTTGATTGCAGTTTGAACGCGGCAGTCCACGCCCTCCTGCTCGAGGAAGTCCTGCAGAGCCAGGCAGTTCATGACCGTGCCCAGCATGCCCATGTAGTCAGAGCGTGCGCGGTCCATGCCGCGCTGCTGAAGCTGTGCGCCACGGAAGAAGTTACCTCCGCCGATGACGACACAGACCTCGACGCCCTTTCGGGAAACTTCCGCAATCTGTCGGGCAACGTTTTGCACCACGTCCGGGTCAACGCCAACCTTGCCGCCACCGAACATCTCACCACCGAGCTTGAGCATCACACGTTTGAAGCCATTGCGCTCGACAGATTCTGCCATGACCATGCACCTTTCTCACACCGTTTAAAAAGTCGCAGACGAGTCTACCCGGTCACGACAGCAAGGCACACTTGACGCTCCGCATTATCGGCTACAGGACAGCAAAATACCCCGCCCGGGTTCCCGAGCGGGGCATTTAAACTAGCTCACAGCTAGAGGCTTATGCACAAATTACAGCGAATTAGTGCTGGCCAACCTCGAAGCGAACGAAACCGGTCAGGGTAACGCCAGCCTCTTCCATGAGCTGCTTAACGGTCTTCTTGCTGTCGGCGACAGACGGCTGCTCCAGCAGAACAACGTCCTTGTAGAAGCCGTTCAGACGACCCTCGACGATCTTGGCGATAGCCTGCTCCGGCTTGCCCTCTTCGCGGGTGATCTTCTCGTAGACAGCGCGCTCTGCCTCGACGCGGTCGGCCGGGACATCCTCGCGGGACAGGTACTGAGCCTTCAGAGCGGCAACCTGCATAGCTGCTGCGTGAGCAGTCTCTGCAGCACCCTCGCCCTCACCGGTGTAAGCAACCAGAACTCCGACAGCTGCCGGCAGGTCTGCTGCACGGCGGTGCAGGTAGACAGCGATGTTGTCGCCCTCGAGAGTAGCGGCGCGACGCAGCTCCAGCTTCTCACCGATCTTTGCGGAGAGCTCCTGGGTAGCGTCAGCTGCGGTCTGACCGTCGAGGTCAGCTGCTGCGAGCTCTTCCGGGGAGTTTGCCTTGACTGCTGCGGCAGCGTCGGCGACCTTGTTGGCGAAGTCGATGAACTCCTGGTTCTTGGCAACGAAGTCGGTCTCGGAGTTGACCTCGACCATGGTGTTACCAGAAACAGCGATCAGGCCCTCGGCGGCGGTGCGCTCTGCACGCTTGCCGACGTCCTTTGCGCCCTTAATACGCAGGATCTCGACAGCCTTGTCGAAATCGCCGTCGGTCTCGACGAGTGCGTCCTTACAAGCCTTCATGCCGGAGCCGGTCAGCTCACGGAGCTTCTTGACGTCAGCAGCAGTGAAATTCGCCATGCTGGGCGTTCCTCCTTGTGGTGGTTAGAACTTGTGGTGGTTAGAAAGTTCAGCTTTACTCAGCGGATGCCGTCTCAGTTGCAGTGGAGCCCTCGGCGTCCATCTCTGCAGCCTGGTCGGTGTTCTCAGCGGCGGACTCGATCGGAGCGTCGCCTGCTGCCTCGCGAGCAGCGTTGGCCTCGCGCTCAGCGCGAGCCTTGCGGCCCTCTTCAACAGCGGTGGAGATGATGCGGGTCAGCACGGAAGCAGCGCGGATTGCGTCGTCGTTGCCCGGGATCGGGAAGTCAACGTCATCCGGGTCGCAGTTGGTGTCCAGGATGGCAACAACCGGAATGCCCAGCTTCTTAGCCTCGGCGACAGCGATGTGCTCCTTGTTGGTGTCAACAATCCACAGTGCGGACGGAACCTTGGACATGTCGCGAATGCCGCCCAGGGTGCGCTCCAGCTTGGTGCGCTCACGGGTCAGCATCAGGATTTCCTTCTTGCCGCGACCCTCGTAGCCGTTCTCAGCAGCGTCCATTGCCTGAAGCTCCTTCAGGCGAGCCAGGCGCTTGGAAACGGTGGCGAAGTTGGTCAGCATACCGCCGAGCCAGCGGTGGTTGACGTATGGCATGTCAACGCGCTCTGCCTCGTTCTGAACGGCTTCCTGAGCCTGCTTCTTGGTACCGACGAACAGGATGTTGCCACCGTGAGCGACAGTCTCCTTGACGAACTCGAAAGCCTCGTCGATGTAGGTCAGGGTCTGCTGCAGGTCAATGATGTAGATGCCATTGCGCTCGGTGAAGATGAAACGCTTCATCTTCGGGTTCCAACGACGGGTCTGGTGACCGAAGTGGACACCTGCATCGAGCAGTTCTCGCATGGATACAACAGCCATGTCATATTCAGGGAAGATCCTCGCGTCCAGCCTGACTAGGGCTGCGGCTGCTTCCCTTCCTTTCTTATCCGATATAGGTGGTTACAGTTCACGCACAGGCTTTCCCTGTGCCCTAGCGCTCCCCCGCTGCCTCACACCCGACAGATATCCTTGCCGAGCACCCGTGAACCAGCCGGAATGGGTCGCGCGCGTAGTCTTTGTGCTAATGACCGCCCATTAAGGCAGACACCGCGAGCGTCATCTTATCTGATACATCGCACAGGTCGCAATATCTGACACGCCCTGCTATCCACAGGACAAAAAGTCATCCACAGCTAGAACCGTTTGCAATGCACTGCCGCTTGTCGACGAGTGCAGCGTCCGCCACACTATCGCGCATGACGACCAAGCAGAGTTTCAAGCGCTCGCTAATGCGCACATTAGCGCTATTCGTGCTCGCTGTCGCGCTAACAACACCCCCAAGCCCACCTGCAGCTACCGGCGAGCCAATATCCGCTAGTGCGCATACCTTCCCTGTGCACGGCAAAATACTACGCGACTACGCCCCACCGGAAAAACGCTGGCAGCCTGGACATCGCGGAGTAGACCTGAACGCCTCCCCGGGTCAGCCAATCCGCGCCTCAGCTCCCGGTGTGGTGCATTTCGCCGGTTCAATCGCCGGAATGACGTCCGTGTCAATCATGCACGCCGATGGCATCCGCACAACCTATCAGCCCATAGATACCGCGTTAGAAAAGGGAGACCACGTGGCCGCTGGCCAGGTGATTGGTCATCTTGTGGTCAACGCCAAACATCCCGAACCGGGCCTGCATTGGGGCGCACTGCGCGGCAAAGACTATCTCAACCCACTGGATTTGATACAGCGGAGACCAATCGTGCTCAAGCCTGTACGCAATTAAACAACCCTGCGCGATTAAGCGCGCGGATGTGCCCGCTTGTGTACTTCACGGAGGCGGTCCGCTGAGACGTGGGTATAAATCTGCGTGGTCGCCAGACTCGAATGACCGAGCATCTCCTGCACCACACGCAAGTCAGCGCCACCTTCCACCATGGCTGTGGCCGCAGAGTGCCGGAGCGAATGCGGTGAAACATCAGCCCATTTATGAATAACTCGGCGCGCCTGACGAGGATTCAATCTACCTCCACGCACACCGAGAAAAAGCGCATGTTCGGCCTGTGCGGAAGCATGAAAGCTTCCACGCACCTGGAGCCAGCCTTTGAGTGCCGCCTCCGCTGGTGCACCGAAGGGCACGATGCGCTGCTTGTTCCCCTTACCCACTACCGAGATGATGTGGCGGGAAAAGTCCACATCTGAGACGTCGGCCTTGCACAGCTCTTCTACACGCATCCCGGTGGCATACAACAGTTCCACAATGGCCAAGTCGCGAGCCGCAACTGCGCTGTCCTCGGATGAGACTTTCTCGATTGCCTCCTCAACCCTCTCCGGCGAGAGCACTTCCGGAAGATGCTGATGTTTCTTCGGCGTTGACAGCCGCAGCGACGGATCAGCATCGAGAATTTGCCGAGCTACGAGCCAACTACAGAACTGGCGAATGGACGTCGTTAAGCGAGCCAGCGATGACCGCGCAGCACCCTCCGCATGCTTCGCGCCGAGGTGCGCACGGATGACAGGGGTGGAGAGTTCACTGATGTGGTCCAGGCCGGCGAGGAGGGGGATGAGATCGGCTCGATAGGCACGGACGGTTGCGTCAGAGAGTCTGCGGGAATAAGTCAGCTCATCGAGAAAATCCATGAGCACGGCCTCAATATTGGCGGATAACCCGAGATCCAGCTCAGTCCTGTCGTCGTTATTGGTTGCGCGCTTCACGGTTCTGACCTTAGTAGATGCACACCGCGAGACCTCACCAGACAGCGGAAAAAGGCAGTGACTCCGACTTTCGCCAGAGCCACTGCCCTATTGCCTCACCCATGTCACAAGCCCGTTTCCGTAACAGTTACTTAGGCTTGCCTTGCCTATATTACTGAGCGTACAGAGAATTGCAATACCTAATTCAAGATTTTTTCGAGATTCTCTGCAGAAGGCTTTATTAGCGCCTCACTAACGCTTCTGTTCCTGGCGCAACCACCCACCCTCCACCCGACTGGTCAGCCCCTGTCCCTGCAGCTCCAGCAACAAATGTGTCGTAAGCGCCACGGCCAATCCCGCCTGCGCTGCGACTTCTCCCACCGGCGTTGGCTCCGCAGAATTCAGAGAGTCGTAGACAGCGAGCTCGTTTCGAGAAAGCTTCTGCACCGCCGACTTTTCCCACAACAATTCAAGCTGAGCATCCTCGTTCACTGTGCCAACTGACCGATACAGCGACCGCACATTATCGGCACTACACACCAGGACAGCCTCGCCACTGCGGATTAGGTCATGACAGCCAGAGGTAGTTTGCAGCGTCACCGGTCCCGGCACTGCTCCCAAGGGCTTGTTTAGCCTCACTGCCCAGTGCGCTGTGTTGCGCGCCCCTGAACGCCAGCCCGCCTCGACGATTGTGGTTGCTCGCGATAGGGCCGCTACCAGACGATTCCTAGTCAAAAACCGATGCCGCGCAGGTCGCACCCCCAGTGGATACTCCGTAATCAGCGCACCCCGCTCTGCAATCCCGTCGAAGAGTTCTGCATGCGCCCGCGGATAGTCAACCCCTACACCACCGGCTCCGACCACAACCGTAGTGCCGCCAGCGTCGAGCGCAGCTCGATGCGCCGCGGCATCAATACCCAACGCACCACCACTGATGACACTAACCCCCGCATTCGCGAACTGCCCCGCGAATTGGGCCGCCACCTGTGTCCCGTAGCTGCTGGCCATCCGCGTTCCGACAATCGCCACCGCTTCACTGACCACGTCCCGCAAGTCACGGCCACGCACCCACAGCGCAAGTGGTGGTGCATCGGCGCGGTCACGGACTTCGAGCGTCGTAAAGCAGGACAGCAGCTCCCCCGGCCACTCTGGGTGCCCCGGATAAATAAGACGCCACCCCATCGCTGCCGCCAGCTCCAAATCGTGGCCGCTCTGGTCAACGTCGGCCCGTGCCTGCGTCGTATTGAGCAGACCTTCCGGCAGCCCGGCGCGAGCCTTGATCCTCTCTGCTACCTCTACCGGCCCAAACTCCGTCACGAGCCGCACAATCTGCGGATGCGTCGCCTCTATCACACGATTCAGGTAAGCCCACGCGTGAATTTCGTCCATTTCTCCCCCTTGATAGTGGTTCGGTTGTATTAGCCGCTCTCGCGGTCATGCAGCTGGCAGGCACGTTGCACGTGCTCGAAGGTAAACGCGTCTACTCCCCCGAGATCTGCGAGCGTCCACGCCACTGCGATTACTTTGTCCACTCCCCGCTGGGTAATCTCTCCGTTCCTCAACTGGAAGTCCAATAACGCCATCGCTTCTTCGTCTAAGCCCGCGTGACGACGGAGAAGCGAGCGTGGCACACTCGCGTTGGTGACGGCTGCTTCGTCGGCAAGCCCCAGGGCCTGCCACCTATGTCGGGCACGGTCACGTGCGGCCTGTACCCGATCGCGAACGGCCGCGGAGGGCTCATTGTGTGCTTTGTTTTTAATTCCCAGCTTGGCCCCGGCAGGACTGAGCGTGACGTTGAGATCCATGCGATCGCGTAGCGGGCCCGATAATGCGCGACCATGCTTGGCTCGCTCGGTACTAGAACAGGTGCATTCGCTGGCATACGCCGCCCCACACCGACAGGGATTGGTCGCCATGACTAGTTGTGTTCTCGCCGGAAAGGTCACTCGATGGTGCGTACGCAGGTGGACGACCACCCCGTTTTCCATCGGCATCCGCAACGCATCCAATACCGCCGGGCGCATGAGGGTGATTTCGTCCAAGAACAGCACCCCATGGTGGGCAAGGCTAATCGCGCCGGGCTTGGGCACAGCACCGCCGCCGACTAACGCTGCCACAGTCGCGCTGTGATGTGGAGCCACAAACGGCGGATGTTGAATAAGAGTGTCCGCAGTATCGAGCGCTCCGGCCACCGAATGCAGCGCGGTGACCTCCAGCTGCTGCCACTTCTGCAATGGCGGCAGAATTGTGGGCAAGCGCTCAGCGAGCATGGACTTCCCAGTTCCCGGAGAACCCTGCATGAACAGATTGTGCCCACCTGCTGCGGCTACCTCGAGGGCGAAGCGGGCCTCAGGTTGGCCATCGACATCGGCCAGGTCTACCGAGAAGGCTTGTTCGCTGGGGTCGTCGTTAAGCGCGGTCGTCAAACCTGAGCCGGTGAGTACCCAGCCCCATAGCTGTGCGAGGTCGGCTGCGGTGCAGACTGCGATGCCGTCGACGAGCGCGGCCTCGGCGGCGTTGGCGGCGGGGACGACAACCCAACGGGCACCTGCCTCGCGGGCGGCAAGGACTTGCGGCAGCACTCCACGCACCGGGCGAATGGAACCGTCGAGCCCAAGTTCGCCAATGAGAACCGTGTGGCGGAGACGACCTCGGGCCTCCATGTCATCGCTGGTTGCGATAAGGATGGCGCAGACGATGGCGAGGTCAAAGCTAGTGCCGTGCTTGCGGATATGCGCCGGCGACAGACTCACCACGACTTTTGTCTTCGGCCAGGGCAACTGCGAGTTAGCAACCGCCGTGCGCACGCGATGTTTGGCTTCTCCGACGGCGGCATCGCCGAGCCCACCGATATACATTCCCGGCAAGCCACGCCCAACATCGGCTTCCACCTGCACAATAGTTCCTTCAATGCCGCTGAGGCTGACTGCAAGAGCTGTACCGACAGTCATCTAGCAGTCCCACATGATTGCGTCGCTGATTGCGGGAATGTACGTAACTGCAACGACTGGAGGACCGGACGAAGGGCTGGACACTGTGACTTCTGCGCAGTCGATAACTACGGACTCTAACCAGTAGGTAGAACTCTCTGACAGCCACTGTCCCGCCGCCTTGCGCAAATGACGAAGCTTGGCTGCTGTGATGGACTCTCTGCCGTCCCCAAACTGACTACTTCGCGAGCTGCGCCGCGTTTTTACCTCCACAAAATGCAGCCTGCCGTCAACATCTTCAGCAATAAGATCGAGCTCATAGCGCCCCACCCGCTCATTCCGAGCAATAACTTCCCACCCCTGATCCTCCAACATCTCAGCAACGAAATCCTCCCCAAACGCGCCGAGCTGTCTTGTGGTTAGTTCTTCAAAGCTCTGTGTCATAGCCCCGGTCCCCCTGGTTCCCCGTTGAATTGTGCCTTGGCGGTTTACCGCCTTGGCGGTTCGGAAACACTCTTGCACAGCGGGCATGACAAAGGCCCTCCGATAAATGCTCAGAGGGCCCTAACTGTGGATAATTTTTCGACTGTGGATAACTGTTAGCAGCTAGCCATAACATGCGATGACAGGCGACGATAACCTACGGCAGTCGCAAGTCCGGCTTATCCAGTTCCTCGATATTGACATCCTTGAAAGTGATAACGCGCACGTAGCGGACAAACCGAGCCGGGCGATGGACATCCCACACCCACGCATCCGACATCCGCAGCTCGAAATAGACCTCGTTTTCGCTGTTGTGCGGAATCAGCTCCACAGCATTAGCAAGGTAGAACCTGCGCTCCGTCTCAACAACGTACGAAAACTGACTAACGACATCGCGGAACTCCTTGTACAGGGATAGTTCAACGTCGGCCTCGTAGTTTTCTAGATCTTCTGCGCTCACGACCGCGACGGCTCCTTCGAGTGTTTACATGTTGCTCTTTTTGTACATGTTGGTCTATTCGGGGTGCTCAAGATACTCCGCGTGTGCCAAGCGCACATTGCGGTATGACCACCGATGCTCCGGGGTTGCGCCATGGCGTGAAATCGCTTCCATATGCGATGACGTGCCGTAGCCCTTATGCCCCGCCAGACCATAGTCCGGATACTTCTCCGATAGGTCAACCATAATGCGGTCGCGGGTGACTTTGGCTAAGACACTCGCAGCAGCAATACATCGGCAAGCGGAATCACCACCAATCACGGGCAAATAGGGTGCCGTGAAGCCAGACACTTTGAGTGCGTCGGTAAGCACATAGCCAGGACGCTGTCCCAACCCGGCTACCGCGCGGCGCATTCCAGTGACATTCGCGTCCTGAATGCCGAATTGGTCGATGTAGGACGCGGGAATCGTCGTCACGCAAAAAGAGGTAGCGAAGCGTTGGATGAGCGGAAAGAGCCGTTCACGTGCGGCCGGCGTGAGCTTTTTAGAATCGGTGAGCTTATCCAGCTCTGCGATAGGGCGTTCTGGAAGGCAGCAGGCGGCGATAACTATCGGGCCTGCACAGGCGCCGCGACCAGCCTCGTCGACCCCGGCTACAGGTCCAAAGCCGCGCTTTGCCAGCGCGACCTCTATCGTGCGCGACTGCTTCAGCCTCCGCAGTTTCGGCGCCGGCGGCGTGAGCAGACTGTGCTGACTAGTTGTGCTGGATGTCCGGATCATCGACGCCACCGATGCGGTTAAACGGCAGGATGATTGCCTGCACCTTGCCGACGACGTTATCCAGCGGCACAGTACCCTGCAGCTCGTCGCCCATGTGATAGCGAGAGTCCGCAGAGTTGGTGCGGTTATCACCCATGACCCACAGATTCCCCTCCGGCACTGTTACCGGCCCGAAGTACGGGCCACCACACTGCTCTGAGCCAAGATTATCCACCACCGGCTTGTCTGCCGGAGTTTTAATGAAATCCTGGTCTGTCATCTTGCCGTCAACCATGATGCCGGGATCTCCTGGGCGACACTGCACAGTCTGCCCACCCGTGGCAATCACACGCTTGACTAACGCATTTTCATCCGGGGCGACAAGGCCAATCCAGGAACCAACCGTCTGCAGCGAGTTTGCCACCGGGTTAGTAGAACGCTGTGACACGTAGTTACTATTCCAGGACTCCGGGCCATTAAAGACGACAACATCGCCGGGCTTGGGATCTGAGAACTGGTAGGAAACCTTATCCACCCAAATGCGGTCACCGGTGCACCCGACACATCCGTTGAGCGTCGGCTGCATCGACTCGGATGGAATCACGTAGACACGGCCGATAAAGGACTGCACACCAGCACTGATGAGCAGGGCAATCACGATAATGATTGGAATCTCGATGTACCACGGAGTGTGCTTTTCAGGCTCCTCGTCAAGTTTCCGGAAGCCTTTCAAGCCTTCAGTACGGTCTTCTTTTTGGCCGTCAGTCTGTTCGCGAGAATCGTCGTCGGTCATGGGAAAAGACTATACGCGATAGAAAAATCCCCACCGAGCTCAACACTCGATGGGGATTATTTTGCGCCAAAAGACTAGCGGCGCTCCTTGATGCGTGCAGCCTTACCGCGCAGGTTGCGCAGGTAGTACAGCTTCGCACGGCGAACGTCGCCCTTGAAGACAACGCGAATCTCGTCGATGTTCGGGGAGTGCACCGGGAAGGTACGCTCAACAGCGATACCGAAGGATACCTTGCGGACGGTGAAGGTCTCGCGGACGCCGCCGCCCTGACGACGGATAACGACGCCCTTGAAGACCTGAATACGCTCGGTCTTACCCTCGACAATCTTTACGTCGACCTCGACGGTGTCACCAGCGCGGAACTCCGGAATGTCGTCGCGCAGGTATGCTGCATCAACCTTGTCAAGAATGTTCATGGAAACTTATTCCTTTACTTTTTGCATAGACAGAGGACCCTGGCGGCGCTTTCCCACAGAGGGACGCTCGGCCGGTTCATGCCCGAAACAGGTAAAGCTGCCTATAAAGACAACCTGGAAATTATTACACACCCCCTGGTCAGAAACCAAACTCATCCATGTTCGGCGGGTCTTGTGGATCTTGTGGGTCCTGGGGGTCTTGCGGTTTAAGAGTATCGGCGTCTTCTCCCCTGCGCGCTTCTTCGACCAGCTTCCGTGATTGCTCTATCAACTCCTGGCGATACTCGTTATATTCTGCCAGTGCCTGCGCCATTCGCAGTCCCCGTTTGTCAAAGGTGTAGCGTCCGTGCCCGGCGAGCGGCCCATCTTCCAGGCTCACCGCCTTTTTGCCCGTGCTTGACGACGTCCACAGTTCCACTCCATCCCGATCACGTGCAACATTCCACAGACCAGCTGTTTTCATGTTGTGGTGCCGGCGGCAGAGGCAGTGGAGGTTCGGCGTTTCCGTTGCCCCGCCCTCCTCTGGGTGCTCTTTGTCGTACGGCTCAATATGGTCAATGTCGCAGAGCTCCGCGGGTACATCACATCCCGGAAAGCGACACGTTCCGTCCCGACCTTTAACGAAGGCCCTCTGACTTTCGGTTGGGGCGTAGCCCTCCGCGGTTTCGTCGGCAAGCATACGAATATGCGTGACCTTATCAATCCACGCCTGCGTAGCTAACTGCGAGATCCAGCCAACGCCGCCAAGCCAGGCGGTGCGGGGACGCTCCTCTGTGGCAGGACAGTATAGGTTGAGTACGATTTTTGCCTCGGCGGTGCCGCGGATGAGGTGTGTCAAAGCTTCGACTCGAGTGCAGCCAGCTGAGCTGGAGATGGACTCGAGGGTGGTTTTGAATTCGAGAGCGCGGGTCTTTTCCAGCTCCATAAAAACTTCCGCGAAGTTGTCGCTCTCTTCAAAACCGATACTCTCTCCTACTATTTCGCGTTCTCCTGCAGGAAGCAGCGGATCGACATCACCCGGAAGGTTTTTGGGGCGAAGCTGAGGTTCAATTTCTTCGATAACCCGTTGCAGGAATTTATGTAGGCTGCGAACTCCCCGGAGTGCCTCGCCATGCTTTCGGGGAATGACAAAGCGGGCAATTTCTTCTTCAACAGCTGCACGCACCTCTGGATCGTGGAGCGGCGCTGTCGCGCGAGCAATGGTGATCAGATGCGCAAAGGGCAAATGAGCTCGAGCTTTAATAAAGGCACCCAGCCGGGGCATACGCGCTAACTGAATGCCGACCTCTACATACTCGAGCGCCTTACCGCGGGAAATACCCAACTCGGGTGCGATTTCAGCAATGTATGCATTCACATCAATCTCAAGCGACTTCGGCGTGCAACCGCAAGCTATACCCAGTTCCAGGCGATTGCGTTGGATACCCGCCACCGCCAACTGGTTCGTGGATGACTCGTGGAAAAACTGCGGCGCTTCAGGCAGCAGAGCCGCTTGGTAAACATCAGACGGTTGTTTGGCCGGACTATCTTTTTCAGACATTGTTCCCCCAAAGCCCCAACCCCGCTCAGTGTCGATAACCAGTGAATACCACTAGCCCAACGCCAAGAAGAGAAGCTCAAGTACTTTGTTCTTGATGCCTCCATTTTAGCACACCCATTCGATTGCGCAACCCCTTTAATAAAACTTTTTCGCTTGTACATTCGAGTGAATTGTTGAGCGTGTTATCAAATGTCACGAGGTGCATCTTCTGGCGAAACTCCGCGCACACTAAGACGGCACGCTACAACCGCTCGCTACAACGTCACGCTGATACAGCACTCCAATAACGACCGCTGCCGACCGTTGCTACAAAGCCCCCCCCAACTGCTAGATTGTCTCCATGCAGCAGATTCCACGCTTTGACCCCTGGATTGTTCGAGGAACAATCATCGCCCCGTGCGTTCTGGCGATTGCACAGCTTCTGTGGGTAATTGCCATTTCCGACCGACTACCGGAGCAGTTAGCAACGCATTGGAGCGGTAGCGGCACTCCCAACGGTTTCATGCCGCCAGTTCAAAGCACATTGATTATGGCCATCATCGTCATCGCATGTGCACAGATCGGTTGGCTCGGCGCCAAGACCAGTACGCCGCTTGTTGTACGGAAGCCAATTGCAATAACCAACCTCGCCCTCTGCGGCTTCTTAATCGGCATTGAATTCGCGATTATCATCCCGCAGATCGGCACGACGGACCCTACGACCGCCCGAATCGGCTGGATCTATGCAATAGCCGGCGTCATCATCGGCCTAGTAGCGGCCCTGCTCGTGACGCGCCGCCTCAAGGACTACTCCTCGCTTACCGACGCCACGGTCACCGAGCCGACATCGCCACAGTTGCCCCATCGAGAAGGAGCCCCGACTCCCATCGATGTCAGTGTGGCCATCTCTAAGGGGGTCAAGGTCACCCTCGCAGTCTGGTGCGTGGTGTCTGTAGCGCTCGCAGTGTTCCTGCCAAGCCTCGGCATTGTTTTTCTGCTGTGCACGCCGCTATTCCTCATCGCATATGAAACCGGCATGACACTAGACACGGACCCGAAGACAGATTCCATTACCGTTTTTAACGGCTGTGGACCGCTGAAGATGAAACACCCCATTGAGCTTCGAACCATCAAATATGCGAAGCCGGCCACTTATAACTGGGCCGACGGTGGCGGTATTGGGCTTCGACTTGGCAATGATGGCCGCATCACCGTGGCGGCACGGTCAGGCGAGGCAGTCAAGATTGAGACCTCGGGGTCCGATTACACCATCGTCGTACCGGATGGAATGGCTGCGGCTGTCGCGGGTGAGATCAACAGCCGCATCGACGCTATGCGCCAATAGGCTATGCGCTAATAAATCAAGCGCTAACAGATCAGGAGCTAAAAGCCTGCCCTGCGCAGCGCGTCAGCCATGGAACCGCCGCCTCCACCGCGGTTGGCTCCACCGCGCTTCTTATTCTGGGAACCACGCTTTCGGCCGCCTCCACGGCCTTCTCCGCGACCGCCGTCACGCTTTGGCTTGGCATCCGAGGCGTCGTCGTCAAGCCTGAGCGATAGACCGATGCGGTTGCGTTCGACGTCAACGTCGAGAACCTTCACCTTGACCACCTCGCCCGAGCGGACGACCTCGTGCGGGTCGGAGACGAAACCGCGGGCCATGTTGGAGACGTGGACGAGGCCGTCCTGGTGGACTCCGACGTCGACGAAGGCGCCGAAGGCCGCGACGTTGGTGACGGTGCCCTCGAGAATCATGCCGGGCTGAAGATCGGAGACCTTCTCCACGCCTTCCTTGAAGGTGGCGGTGACGAACTCGGGACGCGGATCGCGGCCGGGCTTGTCCAGCTCGGTCAAGATGTCCTGGACGGTGGGCAGGCCGATACCTGCGGACTCGTCGACGAAGTCTGCAGCACGCACCTTGGACAGGACACGGGAGTTGCCGATGAGCTCCTGGACACTAACGCCGGTCGAAGCGGCGATGGCATCGACGACGCGGTAGGACTCCGGGTGCACGGCGGAGGCATCCAGCGGGTTGTTAGCGCCGTGGATGCGAAGGAAGCCGGCGCACTGCTCGAAGGCCTTCGGGCCAAGACGCGGAACCTTCAGCAGCTCCTTGCGGGAGGTGAAAGCGCCGTTTTCGTCTCGGTAAGCGACGATGTTGTCCGCAACAGTCGAGGACACGCCAGCAACGCGACCGAGCAGCGGCGCAGAGGCGGTGTTGACCTCCACGCCGACAGCGTTGACGGCATCCTCGACCACGGCATCGAGAGAGTGCTCGAGCTTGGTCTGGGAAACGTCGTGCTGGTACTGGCCGACACCGATGGACTTCGGATCGATTTTGACGAGCTCAGCAAGCGGGTCCTGCAGGCGGCGGGCAATCGATACGGCACCGCGGAGAGATACATCCATGTCCGGGAACTCAGCTGCTGCCAGGGACGATGCGGAGTAGACGGAAGCACCGGCCTCAGAAACCACCACAG
>NZ_JVPT01000043.1:0-27900 GCF_001055915.1 Corynebacterium sp. 212_CJEI
GTGGGAACGACCCGCCATGACCAGCGACTGGTACTCGGAGGCCTTCTCGGCAGTGCGGGCGGCAACGGCAACGGCCTTGTCACGCACGACCTTCAGCGACTGCAGAACCTGCAGCTGCTCGACGTTTTCAGTCAGGTCTCGTGAGGTCATTCCCTTGTGAATGTGCTCGGTGCCAGCCAGTTCACAGAACTCTTCAATGCGGGCCTTCACATCGTGGCGAGTAATACGCTCACGGGCGGCAATGGAGTCGAGGTCAACTTGGTCGATGACCTTTTCATACGCCTCGATAGTGCCCTCCGGAACCTCAATTCCGCGGGCGACCTGGGCCTTCAAAACTGCAATCCAGAGCTTGCGCTCGAGGATGATCTTGTACTCAGGGCTCCACAACTCCGCCAGAGTCGCAGAGGCGTATCGGTTAGCAAGGACGTTTGCAATCTTCTTTTTCTCAGCCACGCCCTCAAGTATTCCATGACCCCGGCATCCGCGGTTATCTAGGCCATGGGTGACCACGCATTTCTTCCACGCCTTCGTTGAATTTGCGCATCAATCGCACGAACTCTGCGAGCTCCGCGTCCTCCCAGTCGCAAGTGATGTCATCGACGGTTTTCTTACGCGCCTCAATCTCCCGGTGCAGCAACTCCAATCCCTTATCAGTTGCGCTATGCACTTTGGCGCTTGACGACGGCGCAGACCTCTTCGCGATATACCCCTGGCGCATAGCGGCGGCCAGTTGGCGGTGCACTGTAGAAATGTCCAACCCCAGTGCATCGGAGAGCTCCGCGACTGTCATATCCGGCTGCGCTTCCAGTCGCGCTAGCAGTGCCGCGGCGGAGCGATCTAACAGGATGTCCTTGCGGTGTGGTCGGTAGCCGCTGGAACTCACCCGGGACAGCAGCATGTTCTCGTAAACGAGCGCGGCCAGGTCGTCGTTTCGCACGGTGGCAGTCAGTCCTTATGTCGCCTTATTTCGGCCCGTTAGTGGGTCTGCGAGATGTATCTGTTTGCTTAATTCCTCACCTATTCTAGCGTGCCGCGGACAGAGTTAATCCCACGGGAATGCATTTGCATCATACAAACCAATTGTTATAATTCGACCCCTAACTGCATTTTTGCACGATACAAATACCGGAAAGCAGTTTTGCCACAGCACTAATTCCACGATTGTTTTCAAACGAGAAAAGAGACCGTACTTTCAGCATGACAACGCATACGACCACACAGACCAGGCACAAACAGAACGAGCAGGACGAGCAGCGCGGACAAGACAAGCTCTTCTCCCCCGCCTTCATAATCAGCTGGCTGATTAACTTCAGCATGTACCTGGTGTTCTACCTTTCAATCACGGTCATGGCGCTCTACGCCGTCCAGCGCTTCTCCGCCTCCGACGCCGCCGGTGGCTTCGCCGCCAGTTCTTTCGTTGTCGGTGCCACCATCGCTCGCCTCTTCTCGGGCTACTTGGTGGACACCTTCGGTGGTCGCAAAATCATGCTCGGCTCGCTCACTGTCATCGTTGCAGCCTGCGCCGCCTATATTTGGGCCGCTTCCCTGCCGATCTTAATTACGATCCGCATCATCCACGGCCTGACCTACGCTTTCGCCTCCACCGCCGTGATGGCCGCCGCCCAGACCGCCATTCCCGCTTCGCGACGTGCAGAGGGCACCGGCTACATATCACTCGGCACCACTCTGGCCACGGCCATTGGTCCAGCTCTTGGCCTGGCTCTCATTGGCTCGGTCGGCTACAGCGTCCTCTTCGCCACCGCCCTCGGCCTGTCCGTTATAGGTCTGGTGCTGGCGCTAGTCCTCCCACAACACACCGAGCCCACCACCGTGGCAGACAAGGCCGAGGCCACCGAGGATTCGTCGGCAAGCGAGACGAAGCGCGCGTTTTCCTTCGATGACATCATGACACCGAGCGTCGTTCCGATTGGCCTGTTCATGCTGCTCATTGGCTTGGCGTACGCGGGCGTGATTACGTTCCTGAACCGATATTCGCAGCTGGGCGGCCTGACTAAGGGCGCCAGCTTCTTCTTCATCGCCTATGCGGTGGCGATGATGGCGGCGCGTTTCTCGCTGGGACGTCTGCAGGATCGCCGTGGAGACAACCCAGTAATTGCGATTGGCCTGGTGTGCTTCACTATCTCGCTGCTGGTTCTATCTTTCGCTAGCGCTGACTGGCACGTCATTGTCGCCGGTGCGCTCTGCGGCCTGGGCTACGGCACTCTGATGCCGGCCTGCCAGACGATCTCTGTACACCTAGCCCCGGCACACAAGCTCGGCACCGGCATCTCGACGCTGCTGTTGCTTGTCGACGCGGGCATCGGCCTCGGCCCAATCGTGTTGGGTTCGGTCGCCACCGCAGTGGGCTTCGACAAGATGTACGCGGGCCTGGCGGCTGTGGTGGTTCTCGCTGCCGTTTTCTACTGGTTCGTACATGGCCGCAAGCCTGTTGCGCAGCGCCATCACGTAACTATTCAGAACTAATCAGCCAACAAACCGCTATCACGGGACATAAACCACAATCACGGACGGCTGTCTGAAAAGGAACACCGATAACAGTTATGTGCGGTGAGTCACCTATACTTTCCCCCATGACTGAATCATCCACACCACAGAGCATGATTTCGATTGCCGGGGTGAATAAGTACTACGGCGACTACCACGCTTTGCGTGATATCAACCTGGAAATCCCAGCTGGTCAGGTCGTAGTCATCCTCGGCCCCTCCGGCTCCGGTAAGTCCACACTGTGTCGAACCATCAACCGCCTGGAAACCATCGACAGCGGCGAAATTCGCATCAACGGCAAGCTTCTTCCCGAAGAGGGCAAGGAACTCACCCGCCTGCGCGCTGAGGTTGGCATGGTTTTCCAGCAGTTCAACCTTTTCAGCCACATGACCATTCGGGACAACGTCACGCTGGCGCCGATGAAGGTCCGCAAGCTCTCTAAGGCCGAGGCTCGCGAACGTGCTGACAAGCTGCTCGCCCGTGTCGGCATTGCGGAACAGGCTGACAAGTATCCGGCGCAGCTCTCCGGCGGTCAGCAGCAGCGCGTCGCCATCGCACGCGCCCTGGCTATGGACCCGAAGGTCATGCTTTTCGACGAGCCCACCTCGGCACTCGACCCGGAAATGATTAACGAGGTCCTCGATGTCATGACCGACCTGGCCAAGGGCGGCATGACCATGGTCTGCGTCACCCACGAGATGAGCTTCGCCCGCCGCGTGGCCGACCGCATCCTGTTCATGGCCGACGGTGCGATTGTCGAAGACACCGACCCGGAGACCTTCTTCACCAACCCGCAGAGCGATCGCGCCAAGGATTTCTTGGCCAAAATCGTCGGACATTAGGCAGGGCTGGTCACTATGAAGTTTTCACTCTTACGAGGAGGCCGGGGGCGCAGTCGCAACCGGGGCCGCCGAGGTGTCGTCGGCAAGCGAGTTGCGGCGGCTGTTGTAGCTGTTGCCACGACAATGAGCCTCGCGGCCTGCGGTAGCGGCGGACCCCGAAACCTGCTGGCCGATATCGAGGCCGGACACGTGACGCTGGGTACGAAGTATGACCAGCCGGGTCTCGGTGAGCGCACTCCGGACCGTGAGTTCGCGGGCGTCGACAACGATGTTTCCCGCTACGTCATTGAGTACATCGCCAACAAGAACGGTTGGGATGTGCCCGAGATGGAGTGGCGCGAGACCCCGTCCGCTCAGCGCGAGACGCTGATTAACAACGGCGAGGTCAACATGATCGCCGCCACCTACTCCATCAACGCTGGCCGCCTGGCTGCCGTCGACTTCGCCGGCCCGTACCTGGTCACGCACCAGGCACTGTTGGTGCGCGGTTCCGAGGGCATCCAGGGGCTTGACGACGTCGCCCCGGGCACTCGCCTGTGTTCTGTATCCGGCTCCACCCCAGCGCAGAAAGTCAAGGACGCTCTACCGGAGGTGCAGCTGCAGGAGTTCGATACCTACGCCGCGTGCGCGGAAGGTGTGAAGCAGGGTGTCGTCGATGCTCTGACCACCGATGCGACTATTCTCGCGGGCTTCGCCCAGCGCTACAAGGAGCGCTTCGGCGACGACTTCCGCGTGGTCGAGCTGCGCAACCCCGATGGTTCCTACTGGACCAATGAGTACTACGGCATCGGCCTGCCCAAGGGTGATGATGCCAGCCGTGAGGCCATCAATGAGGCGCTGGAGTCGCTGTACGACACCGGTGAGCTTCAGAAGATCCTGAAGAAGCATTTGGGCGACAAGTTCGATCTCGACGACAAGCCGGCAATCGGCGATCTGTCGTTCGTAGAGAAGAAGTAGGAAGGGGTGCGAGCAAACAATGAATCCAGAACTATGGAGTGAAATGGGGCCGGAACTGCTTCCGGCTTTCTGGGTGACCATCAAACTGACGATTGCTTCGGCAATTGGTTCCCTGATTTTTGGCACGCTTCTCACCGCTATGCGCGTGAGCCCCGTGGGAATCCTGCGTACCCTGTCAACTTGGTACATCAACATTGTCCGCAATACCCCGCTGACGTTGATTGTGCTGCTGGCCTCAATGGGTCTCTACTACAACTTGGGGCTGCTGCTGGCTGCGGAGAATGACTCCTTCATTGTCAAGCAGAACTTCCGTCTCGCGGTGTTGGCCTTCGTTGCCTACACCTCGTGCTTCGTTGCGGAGTCCCTGCGCGCCGGTATTAATACTGTGCCGTTCGGGCAGGCCGAAGCCGCCCGCTCCCTGGGGCTTAGCTTCGGCCAAAGCTTCCGCTACATCATCTTCCCGCAGGCGTTCCGTGGCGCTATCGTGCCGCTCGGCAACACCCTGATCGCGCTGACCAAGAACACCACGATTGCCTCGGTAATCGGTGTGGCTGAAGCGTCGCTGCTGATGAAGACCATGACCGAAAACTACGCCAGCGATATCCTGATTATCTTCGGCATCATCGCTGTCGGCTTTATTATTCTGACTCTGCCGACCGGCCTGTTCTTCGGCTGGGCTGGCAAGCGATGGGCGGTGAAGCGCTAATGGCTACTCGCGCAACAGTTCTTTACGACGCGCCGGGCCCCAAGGCTCAGCGCTTCAACCGAACCCTCACCTGGATCGTGGCTGCAATCACCGTTGCGATCCTCGCCTGGGTCGGAATGAAGCTGGCCGACAAGGGCCAGTTCGAGGCGAATAAGTGGTCGTTCTTCCTAGAATCCACAACCTGGACCACGTACATTCTGCCCGGTCTGGTCAGCACCATTGTCGCGGCTGTCGTCTCTATTGTGTTGGCACTGGTTATTGGTGCTCTCCTGGGCGTCGGTAGGTTGAGCCCGGTCGCTCCGGTGCGCTGGCTGTGCTCGGTGATTGTCGAGTTCTTCCGCGCCATTCCGGTGCTGGTGCTCATGCTGTTTGCCTACTCGGTGTTCGCGCTTTGGCAGCTGTTTCCGTCGAACTACCTCGGCTTTGCCGCCGTTGTGTTTGGCCTGACCATGTACAACGGCTCCGTCATTGGCGAGACGCTGCGTTCCGGCATCGAGTCGCTGCCGAAGGGCCAGCGTGAGGCTGCGATTGCGCTGGGTCTCTCCCACCGCCAGACGATGGTCACCATTTTGCTGCCGCAGGCCGTCGCCGCCATGTTGCCGGCGATTATCTCGCAGATGGTCATTGCGCTGAAGGACTCCGCGCTGGGTTACATGATTGGCTACGTCGAGGTTGTCCGCTCTGGCCGCCAGCTTGGCGAGTACTACGGCGCCATGATTCCATCGCTGGTCGTCGTGGCGATCATTCTCATTGCCATCAACTTCGGCCTGGCCAACCTTGCCGAGCGTATCGAAAGCCAGCTCCGCGCCGGCCGCGCCCGCCGCAACATCATTGCGAAGGTCCCGCATCAGCCTGATGTCGGTGTCACCACCAAGGACCAGGCCAACGTGGATTGGCACGATGAGGACTACAAGGACCTCCGAGGCACCTACGAGTAAAGCTAATCACGGCTTAACGCCACACTTGCTTTACGACGAACACAGCGACGCCGCCCACGGAAACTGCTTATGGTTTCCGCCGGGCGGCGTTTTTGTTTGGCTACGGCCTTTGCCTTCGCTCCTATCGATGAGCTACTCACTGATGGCCACGCTACAGCGCAACGATAGGTGAATAGCGTGGCCACAAGTGCCGGGCACTACTGCGACCGTGCTCTACTACGACTCAGACTTCGTCCCCGACTCCTCTGGGCTCTCTGATTCCGACTTTTCGCCAGACTCAAACTCGCCTTCAACGACCACATCGGACTGAATAACCAGACGTCCCTCTTCATCGTGGGTGTACTCAAAGCGCGGCAGCTCATTGCCCTCTTCGTCGTAGCCCGGCGCGGGTGCGGCTTCGTGCTTCTCCAACTTCTCTGGAGTATCGGTCTTCTCCCACTGGCGGGTAACCGGCTTGCGCACTGCCATGTGGTCATCACTCATGCCTTTGACCAAGGAGTACATCATCACAAAGTGGAGGAAGAAGAACGGTACACCGATAACAATCACGGCAGACTGCAGCGCTTCCAGTGCGGTTTCACCAGAAATCAGCAGCAGAGAAGCTGCCACAGCACCAATCATGACGCCCCACAGCACGCGGTAGAAGGTCGGAGCCTTGTTTTCCTCACCGGTAGACATCATGTCCATCACCATCGAAGCGGAGTCAATGGAGGTGACGAAGAAGATCATAATCACAAAGAGCGCAAACACACTGACAAGGGTTGCCAGTGGGTACTGCTCCAGCAGGATAAATAGAGCCGGCGAGGGATCCCCTCCTTCGACGACTGGTTCCGTCAGAATGCCCGGCTGCTCATTTTCCAGTTCGAAGCCAGCGCGGCCGAAGATAGAGAACCACATGATTGACACGATTGTCGGCAGTGCAATCACACCGGCAATGAACTGACGCACAGTACGGCCGCGGGAAATACGGGCGACGAACATGCCCACAAATGGCGACCAGCAGATTGTCCAGGCCCAGTAGAAGACCGTCCAGGCGCCCTGTTTCCAATTCGGGTTGACGTCGTAGGAGTCAGTCCAGAACATGATGCGAGGCAGCGCATCCAAGTAGACACCTGTCGTATCGACGGTCTGGCGCAGCAGCGTCAATGTCGGGCCCATGAGCAGCACGAAGACCATCAATGCCATGGCGGCCCAAATGTTCGCATTGGACAACACCTTAATACCTTTGTCCAGACCGCGGGCCACGGAAATCGAGGCAATCACAATAATGATGGCAATCAGAATGAGCTGCACCATCGAGCTTTCCGGGGTACCGATTACACGTGCAGCACCGGAGTTAATCTGCAGCGCACCCATGCCCACCGATACCGCGATACCGACGACGGTACCGATGATGGCGACGGCGTCGATAAGCTTGCCCGGCCATGAGTAGATGCGGGTACCGAGCAGCGGCGCGAAGATGGAGGAGACGCGCGGCGGCAGGTGACGCTTGTAAATGAAGTACCCCAGCGCGAGCCCCGGCAGCGCCATGATGACCCACATGTGAATACCCAGGTGGTAGATGGTAAATGCCATCGCAGTGTTCTGAGCTTCGCGGCTCATCGGCTCTTGACCGAACGGCGGGTTGTAAGCGTGGTTGAGCGGTTCAGCCACGCCCCAGAACATCAGCATGGAGCCAGTACCACCGGCGAAGAGCATGCCGAACCACTCGGCGATGGTGTATTCGGGCTCTTCGTCATCATCGCCAAGCTGGATGCGTCCGTAGCGGGACACAAACAAGCCGATGAGGAAGATAAAGCTTGCCGAGACACCACCGATGAACAGCCAGCCCATGTTAGACGTAACCCAATCGGAAGCGGCCGAGTAGGCATCCCGAGCGGTATCCCCCAGCGCTATGGTCACTGCCACAAAGAGGACAATGAAACCCATCGCCGTCGTGAAGATCAACGGGTCGGTCGGCAGGTTCTTAAGAAAACCGCCCGACTTCTTTTCTTGCGTTTTTACTTGTGGCGTTTGTGTAGATCCCATTATCGGGGTCAGCGCCTTTCACTTCTAGATTGTTTGTCTCAGAAAAGACAGCTCGGAAGACACATTCCTCCCAAGTCGGTTATCTACGTTACAAAAGGAAGCCCAGTCATTCTCAATAACTAAGCCTTTGTTCTGTAATTGCGACTTTTTCCTTCGAGTTCACGCTGGTTTAACTGAACGTCAAAGTGGAAAACCTATCGTTCGACTCCATGCAGCTTTCCCGTCGCAGCGCTCTACGTTTAGGCGCATCCACCGCACTTGCCACTTCAGTCACGCTCGCTCATGCCTCTAGAGCTGCGGCTTCAGCTACACCGGGTTCGCCGTCACTGGCCTCCCCAGGGTTACTGCGTTCTCGGCCACAGCTCACCCACGGCGTTGCAAGTGGCGATATCCGCGGCGACGGCGCATTGATTTGGGCTCGCTCAGACCGCCCCGCCCATATGGTGGTTGAAACTGCTGCAACTGAGAGCTTCCAGAATGCCAAGGTATTCCGCAGTAACTCTCTGTTAACTCCAGACACTGACGGCACCGGACGTCTACGTGTCGTCGGTCTCGAACCGGGGCAGGAAATCTTCTATCGTGTCACGCTCGAAGAGGCAGATACTGGAATCTGCTCTGATCCCGTTATCGGCACCTTCCGTACTGCCCCAAACCGCGCATCCAACATCCGCCTGCACTGGTCCGGCGATGTCGCAGGTCAGGGTTGGGGAATTAACGACGAAATCGGTGGATACACCGGCTTTTCCACCATGATGGAGCGCAATCCAGACCTATTCATTCACTCAGGCGATACCTGCTATGCCGACGGTCCGCTGGATGAATCCGTCACGCTTTCCGACGGCACTGTGTGGCGCAACCATGTCACTCCGGCCAAATCCAAGGTTGCTGAAACCCTCGAAGAGTATCGTGGCCAGTACTCCTACAACCTCATGGACAAGAACTACTTGGCCTTCAATGCGCAGGTTCCGCAGCTAGTCCAGTGGGATGACCACGAAACAGTCAACAACTGGTACCCCAACGAAGTCCTAGACGATGATCGCTATACCGAGCGCGATGTCAACACCCTGGCCAAGCGTGCCTACCAGGCCTTCCATGAGTGGCAGCCAATTGATCAACAAATGGCTGTAGATGGGCGCGTCTACCGCAAGGTTTCCTACGGCCCGTTGCTAGACATATTCATTCTGGATATGCGCAGTTACAAGGGAGAAAACACTTCCAATAATCCGCGCTCGACAACCGAAGAACCAATCCTTGGCGAAAAGCAGACCAACTGGTTAATCGACTCCCTCAAGGACTCCCGCGCGACGTGGAAGATTGTTGCTAATGACCTACCGCTTGGAATCATCGTCCCCGACGGCGACGATGGTGACCAAGAAAGCGTATCCAATGGTGCCGCCGGTGCACCTGCAGGACGTGAACGTGAAATCGCCCGCCTGCTCAGCGCCATTAAAGATGTTTCAAATGTCGTCTGGCTCACCGCCGATGTGCACTACACCGCGGCTCACCACTACAGCCCAGAGCGCGCACAGTTCACCGACTTCGCACCCTTCTGGGAATTCGTCTCCGGTCCTCTCCACGCGGGCGCATTCGGCCCCAACGAAATGGATTCGACCTTCGGGCCGAAGGTGGAGTACGTCCACGCACCGGGTAAAGACAATGCCAACGCCGACCCCACACAGGACTTCCAGCACTTCGGCGAAGTCGATATCGACGGCGACTCACGCGAGATGACCGTCCGTCTGCTCACCACTCGTGGCACCGAGTTGTGGTCGACAACGCTGAAGCCGCAGGCGTAGGCACACTGTTCAACAGCGCGTGGCGGTAGCCACTAATTAGTGCGTTCCGCCACGCTTTACGACGGTCTCCTGCCCCGCAGCCTGCCAGGCCACAATGCCCCCGTCCAGATTGATGAGCTCCGGTATGGCGCCATCAGCCTCAATCTCGCTGGCCAGCAGCTCAATCGCCTGTTGCGAGCGGACCCCCGAGTGGCAGTGAATGAGAACTCCCTCTGCCCCAGTTGCGACACCGTCAGCCTGCGCAAGTGCCTCATTCACAGCAGCCCACCCACGGCTGCGAATGTCGCCGAGCGGTACAAGCACCGATCCGGCAATGGCGACCTCCGCGTGCTCATCGGGTTCACGTACATCGATGAGAGGCACTCCCCTGGCAAGAAGCTCGTGCGCCATGTTGGGACCGATGCTGCGCACGCTCTGCGCCGGGTCCTCTTCATCCTCGGACCACGATGCTGCGCACACCTGCGCAATTTCGGTCAGGTCGGAAACGGGTTCGCGCTCCGGGTCGGCTGCAAAGGACAGTGTGCGGGTGGTTGCCTCCAGAGCGTCGATAAGCACGAGCTTGCCGACGGCGACCTTGCCGACACCGGTGAGCACCTTGATTGCTTCGACGACCATCATGGAGCCAATCTGTCCGACCATTGCGCCGAGGACACCACCTGCGGCGCACGACGGTACGGAGCCGGGGTCGGGGATGTCGGGGTAGAGATCGCGAAGCATGGGTCCGTGGCCTGGCCAGAAGACGGACAGCTGCCCGGCGAACTGCAGAATCGTAGCCCAGACCAGCGGGGTTCCGGTCAGCTCCGCAGCATCGGAGGACAGATAGCGGGTGGCGAAATTGTCCGCGCCGTCGAGCACTACATCGTGAGTGGCAAAGAGCTTCTCGGCATTGTCGACGCTCAACCTGTCGACAATTGCGGTCACCGATGCCTCGGAGTCGAGGCGCCGCACGGCATCGGCGGCGGATTCGGCCTTCGGGCGACCAATGTCAGACTCGCGGTGAATAACCTGGCGCTGCAGATTGGACTCGTCGACCACGTCATCGTCAATGATGGTGATGTGTCCGACCCCTGCACCTGCCAGGTACAACAACGCGGGCGATCCGAGGCCACCAGCTCCGACGACGAGGACGCGGGAAGCTCGCAAAGTTCGCTGCCCCTCAGCGCCAAAGCCCGGCAATGTTAGATGCCGCGCGTACCGGCGAAGGTCGCGATCCGATAGATTGACACCCTGCTCAGCCATTACAGGGAATCCTGCTCGCGTGCGCCGCTGACACGCTCGGTGATGATTCCCTCAAACGACGAGCTCGCCTGAGCCAGTCGGCGGCGTGGAATGCGACCGGACTCGCGAGCAGTCAGACCCGCTTCAACGCCGAAGCGCATCGCCGTGGCCATGCCCACCGGATCATGCGCACGCGTCACGGCGGATGCCAGCAGCACCGCATCGCAGCCCAGCTCCATTGCCTGCGCTGCCTCGGAGGCGGTGCCGATGCCCGCGTCCAGGATGATGGGCACATTCGCGCGGTCAACAATCAGCTCGATGTTGTGTGGGTTGAGAATTCCCAGGCCAGTGCCAATCGGAGAGCCCGCCGGCATGACCGCCGCACAGCCCAGATCCTCCAGGCGCTTGGCCAGCGCCGGATCGTCATTGGTGTAAGCGAAAACCACGAAGTCGTCAGCCACCAGCTGCTCCGCAGCGGCGACCAGCTCGACCGGGTCCGGCAGCAGAGTGTCCTCGTCGGCGATGACCTCGAGCTTCAGCAGGTTGGTCTCCAGCGCCTCGCGGGCCAACTGCGCAGTCAACACCGCGTCACGAGCGGTATAGCACCCCGCGGTATTCGGCAGCGCCGCGATATTGTTGCGCTGCAGAATCTCAAAAACGTTCTGCTTCGTGCCGGGCGTAAAGCGGCGCATCGCCACCGTAGTCAGCTCGGTGCCCGAAGCCACCAGCGCGCGCTCCAGCGTATCCATACTGGTCGCACCGCCAGTTCCCATAATCAGACGGGAGTTCAATTCCAGCCCACCAATGCGCAGCGGTTCCTGTGTAAGTTCGCGCGTCAGTTCGCTCGCCGCCCCGGTTTCGTTTGCTTGTGCGGACATATTTTCCTGTGCGGACTTCTCAGTCATCTCTAGCCTCCCTGAACTGCTGTCACGATGTCGATTGCACCTGCCACGGGCGTGGTCGCCCACTTGGCACGCGGAATCACCGCACCATCCACGGCTACTGCAATCCCCAGGCGGGTACCGTTCGCGGCGGTGCCGTCGTCGTTAAGCGCGTGCCCCGTGTGCTTTGCGACGAGATCTGCGACCATCTCCCCCGCAGCCGGTGTGTAGCCTTCGCCATTGAGTGTTGTGGTGGACATAAGCGAGCCTCCTCTAGTCGCTGAAGCGGAATGGATCGACGGCGGAAAGAAGCGCTGGGTCGTTATCATTTTCTCGACCTGCGACGACATCGGCCGTGAGCTTGGAACCGATGGCCGTAAGCAGAATGCCGTGACGGAAGTAGCCGGTGGACACGGTCAGTCCTGGAGCCACGCGGCCAATCATGGGGACATCGTCCGGGGAACCCGGCCGGGCGCGGGCGGTCATCTCGTAGATTTCGCAGTCGAGAATGCCGGGCACCAGGCGGTATGCGTCGCGGAGTAGCTGGTGGACTCCTTCGGCGGAGACACCGGTCAGGTCATCTTCACGCGAGGTTGCGCCGAGCACGACGGTGCCGTCGGCACGCGGGACGATATAAACCGGACGCCCCTGAACCACACCGCGAATAGTGCGGGTGACCAGCGGCTGCAAGCGCTCCGGCACCCGCAGACGCAGCACATCCCCATAGACCGGGCGCAGCGGCAGATTCAGATTCTCCGGCAGACCGGCCATATCGGCGGTGTTCAGCCCCGCAGCCAAAACGACCTCATCGGCGAGGTAGTCATTTCCGTCCGTACCGCGCAGCCCAATGGCTTGGCGGGGGTCGGCATCGGAAGCGTAGATAACCTCTTCCACGCGAGTGCGGATGACGCGGTCTCCTAGAATGGTCAGCAACGCCTCTGCGAGCAGACGCGGATTGACCTGGTGATCTCCCGGAATATCCACCGCACCAACACAGCCCGGCCCCAGTGCCGGTTCTGCCCGGCGCGCCTCGGTGGCGGTGATGCGGTTGATCTCCATGCCCATGTCATGCTGCAGCTCAACGAGCTCGCTGAGTGTCTGCCGGTCGGCAGCATCGCCCGCACAAACAAACGTGGAATTCTCGATGTAGCCGACATCGTGGCCCGATTCCTCGGCGATAGCCAGGGCAAAGTCGCGGTAGAGCTTGCCCGATTCCACCATCAGCGGATACAGCGTCGGCTGATCCCACACGACTTCGGCAACCGGCGCCAGCATGCCAGCCGCGGCGAAGGTTGCGCCGGAAACGGGCTCGGCATCGAGGACGGTCACATCGAATCCCTGGCGGAGTAGTCTCCATGCCGTCGCCAAGCCGATAATGCCCGCGCCTGCGATAACAACGCTTGACGACGTATCCCCTGTGCCGCCCTCACTTGTCGAGGCGGCACCCATAGCGGCAGCATTCACTGCCATTCCTCCCTCCGGCGGCATAACCCGCATCAGGTAAAAGCGGTCGGCGTTATTCGCCCTCTCAGCCAGCGGCATCTCATCGATACCGAGTACGGCTCCCGCGGAACGTGGTACTCCCCCATCATATGACTTCGGGCTCTCCGTCACGACACCGCATCCTCAACCTCGCCTAACATGGGGACATGAACGCCTCATCAGCTGCCACTCGCACAACACGACGCGCCCTGCTTGCCGACGCCCGCCTGTACCTCTGCACCGACTCGCGCGCATCCCGCGGTGATCTGCGTGAATTCCTGCACGCCTGTTACGAAGGCGGCACCGACATCATCCAGCTGCGCGACAAGAAAGTCGACACCCGCGACGAGATTGCCGCTGTGGAGACCCTCGCCGAGGTCGCCGCTGAACACGGCAAGCTCTTCGCCGTCAATGACCGCGCCGACATTGCCGCGCTGACCGGCGCAGACATCCTGCATGTGGGTCAGGAAGACCTCACCACCGAGCAGGCCCGCCAGATCGTTGGCCCCGAGGTTCTCATCGGCCGATCCAACCGAAATCTGGACATGTTCGCCACCTCGCTTGCCGACGATGGCATCGATTACGCGGTGATCGGTCCGGTGTATGCCACCCCGACGAAGCCCGACCGTCAGCCCGTCGGAGTCGAGATGGTCCGTGAAGCTGCGGCACTCGTGCGGAGGGCGCGTGCACAGGGTTCAGCGGAGTCCCACCAGGATTCCGTGGCCGATATTGTGCGCCCGCACGACCGCGGCGCAAGTGACCCGGTAAAGCCATGGTGGGCAATCGGCGGTATCAACGCCGAGACCGCCGGCGAAGTTATCGCCGCTGGCGCGGAGCGCATTGTGGTGGTTCGCGCACTAACCGAGGCAGCAAATCCGGAAGAGGCAGCGCGTGCTCTGCGCGCTGTGGTTTCACCAAGGAGCTAGGACGCTGTGAATATTAATTCACAACAAGACGACCTTCTGACTCAAGCTAAAGCGAATAGCAATGGCCGCGCTGCGGAAATTGTTGTCCACGACGGCCCGCTACGCCAGACTCTCATCGCACTGACTGAAGGAACTGAGCTTTCCGCCCATAACTCGCCGCCCGCAGCCTCGATGCTTGTGCTTGTTGGCGAAGTTGAAATCACCGGTGCCGATAAAACCACGATTTCCGAGGGCAATCTCAAAGTGCTCACCCACGTCAAGCACGGAGTGAAGGCTCTAGCGGATTCCGTGTTTTTGCTGACCACGGTCACAGGCGTCGACGGAATCGACAGCCACGGCGACAAGTAGCAATCAGCGCCTACTCCCCGGCGAACGTCTCCAACTGCCGAATGGCACCGGAGACAATCAACAGGTCACCTGCGGTAATGCGGTCGTCGGCAAGCGCAGGGCGGAAGCGCTGACCGCGCTTTTGCACGGCGACAACCGTAACCGGTGCGCTCTGGTTAATCTCCGCCACGGTCTTATCCAGGCAATGGATCGGCGGCGCGACCTTACCGACTGCGTAGTCGCGATCGAACTCCAGGAAGTCCTGGACCTTGCCGCCGATTAGGTGCGCAATACGACGGCCGGTGTCTGCCTCCGGGCGAATGACATGGTGCACACCGATCTGGCCCAGAATCTTGGCGTGAGCCTGGTTATCGGCTTTCGCCCAAATCAGCGGTACATCCATGTCCACCAGCGCGGATGCGGTCAGTAACGACGCCTCGATATCACTGCCGATTGCAATGACCACGCGTTCGGCTTCATCGACACCGAGCTGCTTCAGTACTTCCGGCATGGTGGTGTCGGCGGTAACCACGTGATCGAAGGTCGAGGACAGCTCCTGGACCACCTTTTCGCGGTGGTCTACGCAGAGAACCTCGATACCGCCAGCGACCAGCTCCTCGCCGAGCGCCTGTCCGAAACGCCCCATGCCGAGAATGACAACAGGAGAAGAGCTGGCTTGGTTGGCGAAATGCTCTGCAAAACCAGCAAACGGGTTGAATTTCGAGTTAGCCAATGAAGGGCCTTTCTTCCGGATATTCGTAGATGCGCTGGCGTGGGCGGGCGGCCAAGGCCGTCGCCAAAGCGATCGGGCCAACACGTCCGGCGAACATCAGCACGATGAAGATTGCCTGTGCCGCCACCGGTAGATTAGCGGTGATGCCTGTGGATAGGCCTACCGTGGCGAAGGCGCTGACTACTTCAAACAGGATTTGGTCAGTAGAAAACTGTGGCGCTAGGAAACTGACGGCGATTACTGCCAGAAAAACCTGGCCAATACCGAATGCAAGAACGACGAGGGCCTGACGCAGCACTTTTGGGTTGAGGCGCCGCCGAGCCACGGACACGGAGGTGTCACCGCGAATCTCCGCGAGAACGGCGGCGAGAATGACTGCCGACGTCGTGATTTTCACGCCACCTGCAGTACCACCGGTGCCGCCGCCAATGAACATGAGGAAGTCAGTGCCCAGCAGTGTCGATGGGTGGAAGTCCGCGTAATCGAGTGCGTTGAACCCCGCGGTACGCGGGCTCACACTAGCGAAGAATGAGTTGAGTATCTTCTCCCCTGTAGTGAATCCAGACATGGCATTGGACCACTCACCAAATGCCACCATGATTGTGCCCAAAGCAATCAGCAGGATGGTGCCTTTGATAGTGAAGCGAGTAGTCAGAGACCAGCGTTTAGGCAACTGCCCTCGCGTGCGGACACTAAGCCACGCTTTCAGGTGTCGCCAGGCCTCGAGCAGAACAGAAAAACCCAGACCACCAACGATAAGAGAGAAGGCCAGCGGCAAAAGTATCCAGGCATCACTGCGGAACCCAATGACGTTGTCCGTATACAGAGCAAAACCGGCATTGTTGAAGCTTGAGATGGCATGGAACAAGCCCTCCCACGCAGCTCTCCCCCAGCCGTACCCATAACCTAGGTGGAACCGCAGCATAAGTGCCACTGCCACAACAAACTCCACCAACAGCGTGAAGCTAACGGCAGCACGGACAACCCATGAGATCTCGCCCATGTCCATACCGCGGCCCTCAACGCGCGCACCAGCACGGCGGTTAAGGCCGAGTCTTCCCGCAACGAAGAGGCCAAAAAGTGAAGCCAAGGTCATGAACCCAAGGCCACCCAGCTGAATCAACAGCATGATGACAACCTTGCCGAAGGTTGACCAATGGGTAGCCGTATCTACGGTGATCAGGCCGGTCAGGCTTGTTGCCGAGGTGGCTGTGAACAGAGCATCAGACAGCGCCGTGGGCAGGCACAGATTCCCAGGGCTCGGGGCACAGTGCCCCGTGGGGTGGCTATTGGCTGCCGAGATCGGCAGCATTAACAAAACCGTGCCAACGGTTATGAGGGCGACATAGCACCACACCACCAACGTCGTGGGACGAACTCCCCGACGTGATTTAGTGGTCTGCCGCGACAGCGTAATCACCATCGGAACGTTAGTCCTCGTGGCCAGCGGTGTCGAGGGGATCCGAGAATTCTGCCCCTTACGCGTACCCGACTAATAGGGGAACTACCCTACACCCCAGGCACAGTTGCGATATCCCGTACACATTTCGCGCCCAATCCCCGCCCCCACACCCCACCCGCTTTGGCTACTGCGGAAACCTTGAGTTATGGTCAGATTCATGATGACACCCCTGATGAACACACCCGCGCCGTGCGGCGCACAGTGGTGGTGGCTCGCTTAAGTCCGCGAGCAACGTCACGTCATCTCATTAATGTCGACGGCAAACCCGTCAAGTACGAGCTCGCAAGAAGATAAAACTGGCGGGCTCTTTTCTTTTGTCGGCTCGACGAAGAGAACCAGGGCCCGCTGAAATAAACAACAGCAACGAAAGGCCCCCTCAATGACTGATTACAACCCCAGCGCGGATGCCATCGCCAAGGCTTCAGCACCGACTGCAACTAGGGTGCCGTCGGCAAGCGTTAACGGCGCGGGCGAGGTGCGCGAAACCCTCTTACCTGCATTTTTCGGTCGCTTCGGCGGACAGGAAGTGCCAGAGTTCCTGCTGCCAGCTCTCGATGAACTGGAAGCGGCTTACATCGAGGCGATGAGCAATCCGGAGTTCCAGCGCGAGCTGGAAGAACTGCGTCGCGATTTCCTCGGCCGCGCGACCCCGCTGTTCGAATGCCGTCGTCTATCCACGCCGAACACGACGATTGTGCTGAAACGCGAGGACTTGAACCACGGCGGCGCGCACAAGGGCAACAATGTGGTCGGCCAGGCGCTGCTGGCAAAGCGCATGGGAAAAACCCGCCTCATTGCTGAGACAGGTGCAGGCCAGCACGGCACGGCCACCGCGATGGCCGCAGCACTGCTGGGACTTGAGTGCGAGATTTACATGGGCGCACACGATGTCGCCCGCCAGCACCCCAATGTCGAGCGCATGGAGCTCATGGGCGCGAAGGTCGTTCCCGTCACCACCGGCGAGGCCGGTTTGAAGGATGCTATTGACGAGGCACTGGTCGAGTGGAGCAAGACTCTCGACTCCACTTTCTACCTGCTGGGCACAGCCGCCGGACCGCACCCATTCCCCACTATCGTGCGTGAATTCCAGCAGGTCATCTCGGAGGAGTCACGCAGTCAGATGGCCGAGCGTTACGGCAAGCTTCCCGACGCTGTCATCGCAGCCGTCGGTGGCGGCTCCAACGCCATCGGCGCATTTGCTAACTACATCGACGACTCCGATGTCGCCCTCATTGGCGTCGAACCCGCAGGTGAGGGTCTCGACACCGACCGTCACGGCGCGCCCATCAATGCGGGCAAGACTGGTGTCCTTCACGGCATGCGCTCATTTGTCATGCTTTCCGACGACGGCGAGGTGTTGCCATCGCACTCCATCTCGGCGGGCTTGGATTACCCGTCTGTTGGCCCGGAGCACGGCATGCTGAAGGAGAATGGCCGCGCCAGCTATGTCGGAATTACCGACGAGGAGGCGCTGGAAGCGTTCCAGCTGCTCAGCCGCATGGAGGGCATTATTCCGGCGATGGAATCCTCGCATGCGCTGGCGCAGGCCATTAAGATTGCGCGACTCCGTGAAACCGACCCTGCCGCTGTTAGCGAGCTCGGGCTGCCGGTTCACGAAGGCGATGAGCCTTTGCTGTTGCTCGTGAACCTGTCGGGTCGCGGTGATAAGGATATGGAGCAGGTCCGGGAGTTCCTGAACCAGTAGGAATAACCAGTAGGGATTGCTTCCCCACTAGCTGCCTAGCAGGAATCGGACCAAAGCTAATTCTTGTTAGGCAGCACGGCGATCGTCGGCGGCGATGCCCTGCTTCGGGTTCGCCTCCACGATGGCTTCGGCAAGCAGCGATGCCAGCGCATCCTGCTTGGATTCCTTGCCGTCCTGGAAAATCGGGGACACAGTATCCATAATCTCGTTGAATGCGTTCATCAGAGGTCACCTCTCTTAAGATCTCTTTGATCTTTATTGTTGGACTTCTCCAACCGATTCTTTGCGATTCCGCAGTTGAAACGTCGTTTCATCGAATCGTTTGGAACTTATGACTTGCAACCGTAGACGACAACACAAGACCTGGCAAGCGCTAAACTTTATTTTTAGTTAACCTTTTGTTAACTTTTGGACGCTTTTTAGCTCAGGCACTGAGCCACAAACAGCGCCCCTCGACGCCGCCCCATACCTCGCTTTACTGCCGTTGATAACGGCTTCAAAAATCACGCTTTTACACAACCAAAAACAGGGCGCGGAAGTCTCTTTTGGTCAGACATAAACTATCCCCACTAAAAGCGCTTGCAGCCAACATTGAATGTGGGTTACACACCGCGCTCAATCGTCACCCCACGCAGGGATAGCCGCCAGTTCCTCAGAGGTCAACCCCATCGACAATTAAAGAAAAAGGGGCCCCTGCCAGCGGAAATAGACCACCGACAGAGCTGCCGGCTGTCAAAGATGCTGCCGCGAAGGCCACCCCACCCCACTATCGACCCAACCCCAGCCTCACTTGATGTGACCGCAGCCACAGAACCCTCAATCTGAGGCAGTTTTTCCGCCTTTACAGCAAACCGGCGATCAAGAAAACAGAGCCCCAACGGCCCCTTCCAGGAATGCCCCCAACATCGGCTCTACCAGCGACCGTCGGTAGAGGGTTTAAAGCAGCGATTCGCCCGTCGAGCACCCTATCTCGCCCGACTGAAAAACACCCCTAAAAGGGTGAGGTAAATCACACCGCGAGCGCCACTAAAAGCCGTTTTAACGACGATCAGTGAACACCCCAATACGCCGAACAGCCTCTTCCATCTCGGACGTCTCACCGGCGAAGCAGAGGCGAACCCACTGATGGCCGTTCTCTGTGTCGAAGTCGATTCCAGGGGCAACGGCCACGCCCGTTGCGGCCAACAGTTCCCGAGCCCAAGTCATGGAGTCGACGGAGTTCGGGTCGTCGTAAAGCCCTGCGATATTGGCGTAGATATAGAAACCGCCGTCGGGCGGGGCGATATTACCGAGACCGACGCGGGGCAGCCCCTCGAGCAAAACGTCGCGGTTGCGCGCGTAACGCGTCACGTGCGAATTGAGCTCGGCAATGGACTCGGCGCTGAACGCCTCTACCGCCGCTTCCTGCGAAATTGCCGGTGGGCAGACAGTGAGGTTGGCTTCGAGACGATCCAGGGGCGCACGCAGCCACTCTGGAACGATGAGCCAGCCGACGCGCCAGCCGGTCATCGAGAAGTATTTACTGACACTGCCGACTACGACCGCCGCATCAGAAAACTCGCGTGCTGACGCACACTGTCGGCCATAGGTAATGCCGTGATAAATCTCGTCGGAGATGAGCAGGCAATCGTGCTGCTCGCACCACTTCGCAATGGCACGCAGCTCGTTGGCATCGATAATGGTGCCAGTGGGATTGTCCGGACTGGTGACGATCACGGCCTTGGGCACGCGCGGAAGTTCCTGCAGGTGCTGGGCGGTGAGCTGAAAGCGGGTCTCGGGACCACAGTCAATCTCGACAATGTTGGCGCCGAGCGCCTGCAGAGTATTGCGGTATGCGGGATAGCCCGGGCGCGCGAGCACAATATCGTCGCCGACGTCGAGCGCTGCGAGGAAAAGTGCCACGAAACCGCCGGAAGAACCGGTGGTGATGACAACATCAGCAGCCTCCGTGGCCGTGCCATAGTTTTCACGATGCCAGGCGGCGATGGTTTCGCGCAGCTCAGGCGTGCCGACGGCCGCTGTGTAGCCCAGAACCTGATTTTCTAAATCAGCACGAGCACGGGCAATCGCGGCAGCCGGGGCCGCAGTCGCGGGCTGCCCCACACAGAGGAATAGAGCGTCACCGTGAGTACGCTGACGCTCCTGTGCGAGCGCGAGAACATCCATCACATGGAAGGGTGCGACTTCACTGCGGCGGGATGCTAGATCGCGCTCGGGCTGGGATGCCTGCAGAGGCCCCGAGGGGTTTAACGGCTGCGGTGACTGCGACGACTTTGGCGACTGCGGAGATTCGGCGTGCATACCTTCATCTTTGCAGCCACCGAGGCCACCCGGGAAATCCAGTTCAGTCCGGGTGGGTGCACCAGTGAGGTATCCGAGTGCAGCCTGACCGCCTCGAGCATTATTTAAATGGAAATGCGGCCCTCAACTGCAGGTAGCGCAATGTCGGTGCGGTAGTGCGAGCCCTCGAGCTTAATGGTCTTGATGGTCTCGTACGCCTTGTCGCGAGCCTCTTCCAGCGTGTCACCAACGCCGATGACGTTGAGCACACGGCCACCAGCGGAGACCAGCTCACCTGCCGCATTGCGGGCAGTACCTGCGTGGAGAATGCCGTCTGCCTCGCGACCAGGCTCTGCACCTTCAATGACATCGCCCGTGCGCGTCGACACCGGGTAGCCTTCAGCTGCCAGCACAACAGTCAGAGCGTAACCATCACGCCAAGACAGCGGACCGAAGTCCGCCAATGTTCCGGTAGCAGCGGCGTTGAGCAGCTGCGCCACCGGGGACTCCAGCAGCGCCAGCACGGCCTGGGTCTCCGGGTCACCGAAACGGCAGTTGAACTCAATGACAGCCGGGCCGTCCTCGCCCCAGGCCAGACCCGCGTACAGCAGACCCTGGAACGGGCAGCCGCGAGCAGCCATTTCACGAGCGACCGGTTCGCAGACCTCGGCGACAATGCGCTCAGTTGCGCCTTCCGGCAGCCAGGACAGCGGGCTGTAAGCACCCATGCCACCGGTGTTCGGCCCCTCGTCATTATTACCGACGCGCTTGTGGTCCTGAGCCGGCAACAGCGGGACGACGGTTTCGCCGTCGACCAGGCAGAACAGGGAAACTTCCGGGCCGTCCAGGAAGGACTCCAGCAGCACCGGGTTACCGGCTGCCAGCACCGCCTTTGCGTGTTCGAGAGCTTCAGCGCGGTCCTTAGTGACCACAACGCCCTTGCCAGCAGCCAGACCGTCATCCTTCACGACCCAGTTCGGGCCAAAGCGGTCAATGGCGGCCTCGATGTCTTCGTCGGAAGCCTCCGGCTGGATGGCCTCTGCCGAGGCGGTCTTTACCCCAGCCGCCTTCATGACGTCCTTAGCGAAAGCCTTGGACCCCTCAATCCGAGCTGCATCAGCGTTCGGTCCGAAGACTGCGAAACCAGCGTCGCGCAGCGCGTCTGCCACACCCGCGACCAGCGGAACCTCAGGGCCAATAACAACCAAATCGGCCCCAATTTCCTTGGCCAGCGCAACAGCGCCAGCGGGGTCATCCACGACCAGTGGATGCATGGTTGCAATTTCACTCATACCCGCATTACCAGGGGCTACGTGAAGATCAGTAGCCTGCGGGTCCTTACTCATTGCGTACAACAGGGCGTGCTCACGGGCACCGGAGCCAATTACGAGGATGCGCATAGCAATCATCTTACTAATCAGCCCGGATAACTCTCATCGCACCCAACCCCTCAATCCGCTATTCGGGTTACCCTTGGCACATGAGCACAGTATTTACCAAGATCATCAACGGTGAACTCCCCGGTCGTTTTGTCTACCGCGATGACAAGGTCGTCGCATTTTTGACCATCGAGCCAATTGCGCCTGGTCATACGCTGGTCGTCCCTGTTGAAGAGGTGGACAAGTGGACGGACGCCTCGCCTGAGCTGTGGGCTCACCTCAATGAGGTTGCCCAGAAGGTTGGTCAGGCTGTTGTCTCCGCTTTTGACGCTCCGCGTGCTGGCTACCTCATCGCCGGCTTCGAAGTTCCGCACACCCACATTCATATCTTCCCTGCCCACGATATGTCCGGGTACAACCTGCAGTCGGTGGATCGCAATCCTTCCGCAGAGTCCATGGATGAGGCCGCCGCTAAGCTACGGGAGGCCCTCGGGACTGACGAAGACGGAAAGTTGGTGCGCTAATCGCCGCTTCAAACGAGGATTTTCGGGAAGAACAACTTCCGGTAGCCCCTGCCCCTGAAGCGCAGGAACCGGAGGCGCAACAACCGGCTGCAGCTGAAGGATCAGCATCGCTTCCCTATGCCATCTTCCGTCCGCTGCGCGGTGTTTTCGAAGATAACTGGGGAGCCAAAGTATCCAAGTCTCGGCCGTGGCCGGTCATCCTCCTGCACGGAACAGGCCAGGTCAAGGGCATTTGGGAGACCCTCGGCGGTCAGTTGCGAGAGGATGGCTGGGCTGTCTTCGCGCCAGATTTTGGGCACCGTGCAACAGACCCCATCAATCAGTCCATCGACATGCTCGTGCCCTACATCAAGGCTGTCCTGCACGCCACTGACGCAAAGCACGCCGTTATCGTGGGGCACTCGCAAGGCGGCTTAATCGCCACCTTGCTTTCTCTACGCATTTCCAAGTACATTAAGCATGTTGTCTGTCTTGCCGCCCCCAATCACGGCACCAACCTGGGCGGCATCGCTTCCGGCATCACTAAGATTCCCGGCACGAGGTCGCTGATGAGCAACTTTGTTCAGAGCTACTGGGGCGTTTCCGGTTTGGAACAGCTCACGGGTTCAAAGATGGTTTTGAACTCCAATTCCCACGATATTCTCGGCCCCGGCGTTACTTACACCTGTATTGCCACTAAGTATGACCAGCTCATTTCCCCGCCACAGTCCTGTTTCTTGGATGACGGTGAGACAGGCATGGTCACCAATCTCTATGTGCAGGACACGTTCCCTCAAGCCATCGTTTTGCATGAGCAGATGGCACACGATTGGCGTCCCCGCACTCTTACTCGCGAGGCACTATTCAAGCTGGTAGGCGAGGATTTTGACCCAACCGAGCATGCGGAATAGACCGCTCCTAACGCGGGTTTTCCCGCCGACAGCCGCTCGCCCGCCCCAGCCAAATCCGAGTCCGGCAGCGGGGAACCTCAGCGACCCCGTTCCGGTTATCGCATTACATGGCACGCTCGATAGTCCCGGCGCGTGGGCACCGCTTGCCGACGGACTCCGTTCCCTCGGCCGCCGAGTCTATGTACCGGCCTACGGAAACCGCGGCACTGCTGCCCTTGCGGATTCTGTCGCCGAAGTCGAGGACTATATCAACGGAGTTTGCGCTGAAACGAACTCGGACACGGTCGACATTGTGGCTCACTCGCAGGGTGGGCTACTGGCTTTCCTGCTGTTTACGCGTCTTGCAAACCATGAATGCGAGCGTTTTTCGTTTCGACGTGTCATCAGTGTGTCGGGCTCTGTCGGCGGTGTAAATCTGACTGAGATCTCCCGCATTTTGGGCTGGTGGAATGGGGCTCCTGCCCGCTGGCTAATGGGACAGGCTTTAGCCGATCAAATTGCGGTAGCGGCAGGACAATATGAACTTCCTGCAGCCAACACTGCCCCACACCTCCGAAGGCGCAAGGCAGCCACACCTGACTGGATTAATGTCATCAGCCACCATGACAACCTGGTCATTCCGTGGTCCGATACCGCGCAGAGCTTCCTGCCGGACAGTCGAGCTGTTTTGCTCGAAACCGAGCTGGAGGGCAGGTCTGTTGCGCATTGGAAGCAGCAAACAGACCCCGAAGTGATCGAACTGATCACTCGGCTATTGGCGTAGAGCTTCGACCTAGAACTTGGTCAGCGACTCGCGCGCGGTGACGACATCCGCAAGCAGCTGCTGCGCGGCTGGCGAGGGGTTATCGGAGGTGAGGGCCTCGATGACGACGTCGGGAAGCCCTGCGGCGCGGTAGTCGTCGACAGTGACATCGCCGTACTCGAGGACCCCGTGGAGCCATGCGACTGCACGCGACTCTGGTGAAATGCAGCGTCGTGCGGTGCGTTCCTGCTGGACGAGCACATCACGGTTTTCCACCCCGCGCATCCCCAGCCGTGCAAGAGTGCGAGCAGCAGAGATGAGGTTCTCACCGGCAACACAATCCTGCTGGTTCGGATTGGCCGGCGGCTTCTTACGACCACGACGGCGCACGTAGAGCTCCTGCTGACCAATACCGACCAGGGAGCCATCGCGGTTTCGGATTACAGAGGTGTATGGAACGACCGTCGAATAGCCACCTTCAGTTTCGGCCTTAAGCTTTTCGACCATCTCATCCGGCACCTCTACCTCAAGGTACGCACCATTCTTACCCGGCCGGATAAATTCAAACGACCCAGTTCGCGTCCACGCCTCGTACTTCTTGACATCCAGACGCTGCATAACCAGCGTGCCAAACAGCACATCCGTCATCGAAAACAGTGCACCGCCAAATGCCGCGCCATGCATATTCGCAGTCAGAGCGTTTAGGCGCAGCTCCAATCGCCCCTCAGACCAGTCATCCGCAATCTCGGTGATACGGATGCCGGTGCCAAACAGCGGCGGCCAAATGTTCAGCAAGAACTTTGCCTTAGCCGGGGACATCTCTTTCTCAGCAAGTTTGTACAGGGTGCGTCGCAGCGAGGGACCAATAGACATAACTACTTACATTAGGTGTTGACCGGGCGAACGCGGGCATTATTGTCAGAAAACAAAAGTGTGTCAGCTTCAGCACATGCTTTACGACGGTTCCCGCGCCCCACCTTTTATTAAGACAGCGACTATTTCAGCGACTATTTAGGCAGCAAACCGTTCCGCCAGCGTATTGACGCGCAGAGTGAAGAAATCCCGCAATTCCGCGTAGCGGGAATAACCATAAATCCCGCGGTCAGCTGGGTCATCATATTCCCAGCGCTCAGTCTCTACATCTGGCGCGATGTAGTCCGAAACGTCGATTTTCCCCACAACAATGACCACATCCGCACTGTCTGCGAGAGACGGCGTGAGTTGATGAGGATCGCCATCGCACCGTGCCCCCACCTCACAGAGCGCACGCCGCGCGTCTTCATCCAGACCGCGGTCATCATCATCGATGCTGATACCTGCTGACAACACTGTCAGGCCTGGGGCAGCTTGCCGCAGCAGCCCTTCTAGTACGCGTGAGAGTCCCATGTTTGAACTACTGACAAAGAGCACCTCTGACATGGCTCTATCGTAGAATATTTTTCTCGGAGAAATCACCCCAGCTTGTGGGGTTTTCTGGAAGGTTTTGCAGAAAAATGCCAAAAGCGCCCATAGCGCAGGCCCTTCCCCGAGACCAGCCCTATCGACGCTTATGACTTAAGAACAAAGTCCACTTTACATGCGCATGTAACCCCTGTGAAGCGTGGGGCTAGAGTTGCAGATGTGAAAGCTCCGTGGCCTGTGATTTTCCGGCTGTCGGCGTTGCGCTGTCCTGCTGTCGGTGTTGCGCTGTCCTGCTGGCGGCGTTGCGCTGTCCTATCGATGCAATATTCACCTATCGATACGCAGCAGCGTGGCCATAAGTGAATAGCTCATCCATATGTTGACCGGGACTTCCGACAACGTGCGCATAAGTGAAAGAAAATTCCCCCGCCCCAGCCCCCGACAGGCATTTGCCCTTTAATCAGTCTTCAAACGCACCCTTTGTTCCCCGCCCGACCTCCTTAAACCGGATAAAATTGGCGGGGCCGATCGCTCGCGAATAGGAGAATCACCGTGACCGACTCTCGCGATATTAAACCTTTTGCATCCAACCGCGGCCCCAAAGTGACCTCCATCGGTGCCATCATCGGCGCAGCAGCAGTGGGCGGCCTGCTTCTCGGAGGTGTCGGTGCGGGCACCTGCTTGGCGGTCTTTGATTCGCCCGAGCGCTCTGACTACGTCATGCAGCCCGCGCAGCGTGAGGTGCAGGCTGACATCATGGACTCAGACGATGTGCTCACCCCGGAGGAAGAACAGCGCATGCTTCGCGATGTCTCCCGGATCGCCGCCCCTGACGTGGTCCAAGGGCTGCACTACATGGTCTTTGCCGAGAACAAGGAAAACGTTAATGACTCCGTAGAGGAGTACCTGCGCGATAACCACCAGGAGCTCATCGGCAAGGATAAGTTTGCTGATGGCCAGGTCTTCGTCGGCGTGGGCCTTGATCCGCGCCAAGCCTTCGTCTTCGCGGGTGAGGACGTGGCTGCTCAAATGAAGCTACGCAAGAATGACAGCCATCTGAAACAGTCCATCGAAGCAATTAAGCCGGGCGTGCGGGATGACAACATTCCTGCTGGCCTCTTTGCTGGCGCAGCGGCTGCAATCGACGTAGACCGTGCTGCGGATACTCAGTACGAGGGCGCAAAAGAGGACCGGATGGCGGCGGCCGTTGGCCTCGGGGTGGCGGGCCTGAGCGTTGGCGGCGCTGGTGTCGGCCTCGCCGGCGGTGTACGCCGCAGCCGGCAGAAGAAGACACAGCAGGCACGCGAGGACTGGGACTACGTGTCGCAGACCTACACCGATGTGGCGCAACGGCTAAGGGAGATTGATATTCGAGCGCACTCGCTCCAATCAGGGCTGGTGGATGAGCGCCTGCGCCAGGACTGGGAGGGTTTGCGCGATGACTTCCTAGCAATCGATAGCCAGGTTGGTTTCCTCATGTCGATTCCGGCGGATGCGCCAGATGAGCAATTCCGCTCACACTCCGAGCTCATCGCCAACGCGCGCCAACTGTGCGAGCGCGTGGAAACCGCTGAGGCCAATATTGAAAAGCTGCACCGCATTGAGAACGCTGATGCGGATGCTCGCCGCTATGAACTCTACGAGCTGGAGAAGGATCTGGCACAGGCAGGCTACTTGGCCGCAAGCATCGACTCGGCGCTTGAGCGCCACGCGAAGGAGTTGGAAGATGCCGCCACTGAATTATCCAAGGAACCACACCATCCGCAGTTCATGGAGCGCTACCTAGAACTCTTGGATCGCTCCGCGCTCTTGTCGGAGCACGTGCAGTCCCAGCTGCAGAAGCGCAATGAGGCCGACGAGCGCCCCGAGCGCACGCGCATCTACGACTCTGATTTCTTCGCTGGCTCTGGCTACCACGGCTACGTGCCCTTCTATGTCGTGAGCACCTGGGATAGCGATGCCACCACTGCCCGCGACAGCTCTTCCAGTAGCGGTGGCGTCAACAGCGGGTTTAGCTCAGGGTTTTCCGGTTCAGGCGGTTCTTCCAGCTTCTAAGCCGACTTACGGGACAGAGGGGATGCGGACGTTCTGTTAGACGATTTCACCCCTCACGCTACTTAACCCCTACATTTTCCCCTTTAAACCAAAGAACCCCAGGCCGGAAAACTTCCTGACCTG
>NZ_JVPT01000044.1:0-87224 GCF_001055915.1 Corynebacterium sp. 212_CJEI
CAACACGCCCGGAAAAGACACACTTTTCTTTACTTAACCCCAAACGGTGATTTGACCCCCGAATAACGAAGACCCCTACCAGCGTTTACACCGGTAGGGGTCTCTTCTTAGTGGCGGGGGCTGGATTCGAACCAACGACCTCTGGGTTATGAGCCCAGCGAGCTACCGAGCTGCTCCACCCCGCGTCAACTGTCCTGGCTTTTACAAGCACTCACAGCGGGTGCTGACCTCTCCGGCCAACGAGATGTAACTGTAGCACGGACCTTCCAACAAAGACCAATCCCCAGGTCATAGCCAGTTTCGCTACAACCTGGGGACTCTGCGAACCATAAGACCCTATGATTCTCGGCTAATCTCCCGTTGCAAGCCTTACTCTCTGTAAACCTTACTGGCCGTTGGCCTTCTGGTAGTCAGCGGCAGCGCGGTCGAGCTCGGCAAGTGCCTGGCCCTGTGCCGCGTAGTCACCGTTCTTCTGAGCGTCGTTAAGCTTTTGCAGTGCGTCGGAGATACGGCGAGCGGCGTCGTCACGCGCGGCGACATCAACCTTGCGCTCTTCCTTCGGTGCCTCGTCGTCGGACTCAGCGTCGGCGGCATCCTTGTCCTTATCCGCCGACTGCTCCTCAGTCTCTTCCTCACCGCGGACCTTGGTCGCGGCGGAAGCATCGATACCGACCTGACTCAGAGCCTCAGTGACCGTGGCGCCGTAGCCCACCTGACCGCGGTAAGCGACGAGAATACGCAGCAGCTTCGGGAATGCGGTCTCCTGGCCCTTGCGCTGGGTGTAGACCGGTTCGACGTAGAGAATCTCGCCATCGCCGACCGGCAGCGTCAGCAGGTTACCGTTGGTGACCACGTTCGTGCCCTCGAGCAGAGTACGGTCCTGGGCGACCTCATCTGCGGACATCATCGTGTCCTGCGCCTGCCGTGGACCCATGGTCTGGGTGTTGGTCGGCAGGGCACGGATGGTGATCTGACCGTACGTCTCCGGATCGGAGGAAGCGCTCATCTGGGCGGCGAGGAACTCGCGCTCCAGACCGCGGAAGGCGGAAATCAGCTGGAAGCTCGGCTTGCCGGTCTTCGGATCGGAAGCGACAACGTAGTACGGCGGCTGGGAGAGGTTCTGCTCTTCCGGCGCGGTCGGATCGGACGGGACGGACCAGAAGGAGTCATTGGCGAAGAAAACGCCCGGATCGCTGACGTGGTACTTAGCCATCAGCTCACGCTGAACCTTAAACAAGTCCTCCGGGTAGCGCAGGTGCTCCTGCAACTCCTCGGAAATCTCCGACTTCGGCTTCACCACATCCGGGAAGACACCCTCCCAGGCCTTGAGCACCGGATCCTTCTCATCGAACTCGTAGAGCTCAACGGTGCCATCGTAGGCATCGACGGTCGCTTTGACCGAGTTGCGGATGTAGCTGACCTCGCTGTTTGGCAGCGGGCGTGGAGTGCCATCCGGGTTAATGGAGTCCTGTGTGGTTTCCTGGAGGCTCATGCGCTGGGAGTACGGCATCTTGGCCAGCGTGGTGTAGCCGTCGACAATCCACTTCATACGGCCATCGACTACAGCCGGGTAGGTCTTGGTGTCAGTAGTCAGCCACGGGGCGACCTTCTGAACACGGTCACGCGGATCGCGGTTGTAGATGATCTTGGAGTCCGGCCCAATGCGGTCGGACAGCAGGATGTTCAGCTCCTGGTAACGGGTGGCAAAAATCATGCGGCTGGCAAGTCCGCCAACGCCAACACCACCCTCACCGTCGTAGGTGAAGTTACGGCCGTCGGCATCGTACTCATAGTCCTTGCCGTCACCGTTACCGCCAACAATCGCATAGTCGGCATCGCTGTTGGCGATAACCGGGCCGTAGTAGATACGCGGCTGCTTCAGGTTCAGGTTCATGCCGTTCGGGTCCTCGGACTCGAACAGGTCAGCCACGGTGTACAGCGGGTAACCGCCGCGGGCGGAACCGGACTCGGAGGCAACCTCGTCGACCTTATTAGCCGGCGCAGCAACGAAACCATTGCCGTGGGTATAGACCGTGTGACGGTTGATCCAGTCAGTCTGGTTACCCTGCAGCGTCTGCGGGTTCAGTTCACGAGCAGCGACGATGAAGTCACGGGACGCGCCATCGATCTGGTAGCGGTCAATGGCAAGCGGATCGGAGAAACCATAGAAGTTCTTCAGCTGACGCTGCTGCGTGAAGGTACGTGGCAGCACTTCCGGATCCAGGATTCGGATATTGGCCAGAGTAGCGGCATCGCGGGAAATCGAGTCCGCACCTTCCTTCGCGGCTTCCTTATCGCCTTCCTTTTCAGCCGGAACGCCCCAGTCGCGCTCGACCTTCACCTTGTCGTCGGTAAGCCCGTAGTGGTAGCGCGTCGATTCAATATTGCGCGCAATGTATTCGCGTTCCTTGGAAGCGCGGTTCGGGTTAACTGAGAACTGCTCAACTGCCATCGGCCAGGCCACGCCAATCAGACCTGCGGAAACCAACATCAGCACGGTGGCAAACGCCGGGATCGAAAGATTGCGCAGGAAAATGGCCGCGAAGAATGCAGCGGCCACGACGATTGCGATGACCAGCAGCGTAATCTTCGCCGGCAGCAGCGCATTGATATCGGTGTAGGAACCACCGGTGAAGGTCTTCTGCTTGTTATTCAGCAGCTCATAGCGGTCCAGCCAGTAAGACACAGCCTTGAGCAGCATGAAAACACCGGCCCAGCACGCCAACTGCGCACGAGCCGCATTGGAAACGCGGGTCTTCTCCCCTGTAGTCGGGTTACCTGGGCGGATGCCACCAAGGAAGTAATGCGTCACCAGCGACAGCAGGAACGCAATAACTACCAGGACAACCAGCGTCGAAATGATGTACGACCACAGCGGCAACTGGAATGCATAGAAGCCCAAGTCCTTGCCGTACTGCGGGTCAGTCTCACCGAAGGACTGCCGATTTAAGAACAGCTGCACCGTCTGCCAATTACCCTGCCCCACAAGGCCACCGAGTACGCCGAATACAACGGGCAGCGTGGTGAACATCGACTTCGAACCGGATTCAGCCATCCGTCGGTACACTGCCTGCGGGCTGCGTGGATCCGTCAGTCCGAGGTCGACGGGCCGCGAGCGCCACGCCAGCCACATAGATAGAAATGTCAGTGCGCCCGTTATCAGGCCTACAGTGATAAACAGGACGATACGAGTGAGCCACGTGGTGGCGAATACCCCTCGATAGCCCACTTCACCGAACCACTGAAAGTCCGTATAAAAATTGACGGCGATTGGAATAACAAAGGTCAGCGCGGCAATCACCAACACGGTAATTGCCAGCCACCCCGGGCGGCCACCCGCCGATCGTCTCGGTCGAGTCTGGTTTAGAGACAACGTCTCTCCTGTTCGAGTTGAGCTTGACTTGCCAGCGAGCTGGTAAGTCGGTCGTACGCTTATCTGTCATCTACTCTAAATAAAGTTCCTAACATTTGACTAAGGATGCTGTTAATACAGCGTTGCCAGGAAAGGGGCGTCGTCAAGCGTCATGAGCGAAAACAACGGCACTCAGACTCATCTCAGCCAGCAGGCACTCAATCGCGCCGTGCGCGAAGCTGTCGAATACGTCCACGCCGAAGGTTGGGACCGCGCTCCGAGCCTCTTCGCCCTCGTCCCCACCGCCGCGCTTGCTGACGTGCTTGCCGACGAGCTGATTGACAGCGCCCCATTGACTGTCGTTGCGCAGGAACCTCTCCCCGAGGGAATTGAAGGTGGTAGCCCTGAGTTGGCGGACTTTATCGCTCGGACATCCTGGCCGGCAGGTGTCGTCGGTGCCGTGTTAGCGCAGGAAATTATGGTCATCGCCCCGGAGCAGGCAGACAGCTTTGAGGGCGCGTCCCTGGACGAGGTGCGGGCACAGGCGGATGGTGAGGCGGCTCGTCAGGCACGTCTTTTCAGTGGCGTTATCAGTGAAGGTCCACACCTAACGCTGATTCAGCCTCGCCCCACAGAGGCGGAACTGGATGAGCGTGGACCCTTTGCTGAAGATGAGATTGAGCTAAAAGATGGTTCTGGGGTAGCCGATGGTGTCATCGCTGCGTTGTATTCCACGTTCGGAAGCGCCTCATAAATCCACCTACCAGCGATAAGAGACAAAAAGAGGTATTGAAAGCGCCGAATATCCATATAACTAGCTTATTCCGGTTGACATCGGGCTTAGAACCTAGTTGTATAACAAAGTGATAAAGGCGCGTCTCTAAGTATCCGCTCAGGGTTCTGTCGGACTTGGTTCTGTCGGACTTGGTTCTTACAGGGACGGTCTGTGGCGAAGAAATCGCGAGTGTAGCGCGAGTTTTTCCTTCTATAGGTTTTCAACTAAGAGGTTTTAATTATGAAGAACAACGTTGTTCGCCGTGCAGCAGCCTCGGCAGCTGCAGCTTCTGCGCTGGCAGCCTCCCTCCTGACCGGTGGTGTTGCCAACGCTCTTCCTACTGGTAACTACGTTGCCTTCGGCGATTCCTTCGCTGCTAACCCGGGCCAGTCCGACCCGGCCGTACCGGGCCGTGGTGGCTGCCCGATTTCGGTCTCGAACATCGGCTCTCACGTTGCTCGTGAGACTGGCCTTGAACTGCACGACTACTCCTGCAACGGCACTACCGCTTTCATGCCGACTCAGCCGCAGAAGTCCCTGATGGGCCAGGTTGACAACGCCATCGCTCAGGGCTCCCTCGGCCCGGCTACCCAGCTGGTGACCATTTACGTTGGCGCCAATGACGCGATGCAGGGCGCTGTGCTGCCAATGCCGGTTCAGGATGACCTGTACACCACCAACGTTGTGGCCGCTGTGGAGAAGATCAAGGCCGCTAACCCAACTGCTCGCGTCATGCTGATTGGTTACCCGGCTTTCACCTCTAATGACCCGACTCACTACGCTTGCCCGGTTAACGCCGCAGGTTTTGCACCGCACATTCCGGCTGCCGGTATGCACCACTTTGAGATGGCTCTGCAGAACCGCCAGATGCGTGCTGCCGCTGAATCCGGTATCGGTTTCGTCAACATGAAGGAGGTCACCAACATCGACGTCGCAATGTGCGGTCCGGACGGTGAGCGTCAGGTCTCCGCAATTCTGGATACCGATATTGCTTCCTACAACATGACCAACCACCCGACCTTCCACGGTTCGGCAGTTGCTGGCACCACTATCGCCAACGTCTACAAGAGCACCTTCTAAGGTCTTTCGACGTCGCTCAGACGTCTTCAAGTACAACGAAAAATCCCCGGTCGTAATGACCGGGGATTTCCATTTGTGGAGCTGCCGAGAATTGAACTCGGGTCCACCGCCAACTCGCCAGGGCTTCTCCGTGCGCAGTTCGCACAATCGCCTCTACTCGACCCTTCGGCTCAGGCAAACATGTCCGAATGACGGGCCCAGCCGCAAGCAAGAAGATCCCCGATGAGCCTTACGGCACACCCATCGGGCGAGCCCTTTTAAGTCGATGCCAGGGTCCGGACCAAAGGGCAAGCCCGGTCTGACAGACACGCTAGTCGCTTAATTAGGCAGCGAGAGCGTAGTCGCGCTGAGTGTTCTCGGCGCTTAATCAGTTGCTACGACGCTTAACGGTGGTCTCTAGCCTGCACCGGCACGCTTCCCCTGGCTCACTGTACGGTGTCGAAACCATGTCAGCCCCATACAATGCCTTCGAGCACGGGAAAGTGCGTAGCACTCAAAGGATGTTCAAGGATAACGCTTTACGACGAGGAAAGTCAACAGACCTCGTCATACAGCCAGCAGCCCCCCCACATGTCAACTTAGAGTTGACAACGATGTCAACTAATGGTTGACTGCAGTCATGGATCCATTGACGACAATCCGTCACCGACTGCAAGCAACGAACATTGCCGAACAAGAACTTGAAGATGCCGTGGTGCAGGCTCGCGCAGCGGGCCATTCATGGGCAGAGATTGGAAATGTACTCAATATCTCCCGGCAAGCGGCATTCAAACGGTTCGGAAGTGTCCAAAACCCCGTTTCAGGAGAATTGATGACTGCCACAAAAACTACACATATCGCCGAACTCGGCGAAAAATTCCTTCGCCACATCATCAACGGTGAAGAAGCAGAAACCGTAAGCATGATCTCCCCAAAGCTCCGGAAGGATCTCCCCTGGTCCACTATCTACTCTGTCTGGGAAGATGTTCTCACCGAGACTGGGGCGTTCGAATCTTTCGACGACACCCAAGTCACCAGCCTCGGGGGAACCAGGACTAAGGAACCGACCTCGCAGAAACTCCTGTCGAAGATTCTCGGCACAAGTCTCGTCATCACCACCCTCAAACATGAGGCTGGCGAATGGATGGCTCGAGTTGCCTTTGACCGTCACGAAAACGTCATTGGCCTGCTCATCCTCCCAGTCGATGCGACTGAGTTCCCCTTCTAATAGAGCCCTCTTCTAATGAAGACCTCTACTACCCCTTGATGCCTTTCACACGGCGACCCAGCGCACGAGTAGCTTCGCGCTCCTCCGTGCGGCGCTTGATGTCCTGACGCTTGTCATAGTCCTGCTTACCGCGGGCGAGTGCGAGCTCGACCTTCAAGCGACCGTTGGTGAAATACAGCTTCAGGGGTACAAGCGTGTTGTTGCCATCGCGGACCTTGCCCCACAGGGTGTCAATCTCCTTGCGGTGCAACAACAGCTTGCGCGAGCGACGCGGTGAGTGATTAGTCCACGAACCGTAGGAGTACTCCGGGATATGCAGCCCGCGGAGCCACACTTCGCCGTCGTCGATGGTCGCGAAGGCGTCATTAAGCGATGCTTTGCCCTCGCGCAGCGCCTTGACCTCAGTGCCCACGAGAACGACACCGCATTCGTAGGTGTCCAGAATGTTGTAGTCATGGCGGGCACGACGATTGGTGGCCACCACCGCGTTGTTGGCGCTGACCTTTTCTTTCTTCGACTTCTTCTTGCCCATAACCTGATTAACTCTAGTCGAAGAAGGTGCACTACAGCTATTCCCTAGCTATTCCCTTAACTTTCCCTTGTGCGCCTCCTTGCAGCCAACATATATATGCCTCTGGCCTTTTACGTTGTGACGCAACTTACTTTCCCCTAACCTTTTACCAACGTCTAACACAGAGGGATTTATATATATGGGACAGTCAAAAACGTTGGAACCGGACAAAGCGCCACCGAAGCCAAAGGGGTTCCTAGCAACACTGGAACGTATCGGCAACGCACTGCCAAATCCATTTTGGCTATTCGTGATTCTTGCCGGTGTAGTCATCGTTTCTTCGTGGCTCGGTGAGGCTGCGGGTATGCAGGCCAAGGATCCCGCGTCGGGTGACATCATCGAGGTGGAAAGCCTTGCTACCGCAGAGTACCTGCAAAAGATGGTCTCTGAGGCGGTAACGAACTTCACGGACTTCGCACCAGTTGGCCTGATTCTGGTGTGCATGCTCGGTGTCGCAATTGCGGAGTACTCCGGTTACATCGGCTCGGCAATCCGCGCGGCAATTTCCAAGGTGCACTCCCCTGTCCTGCTGACATTCATTGTTGCACTGGCCGGCGTGACTGGTTCAATCGCTTCTGATGCCGTCTACGTGATTCTCATTCCGCTGGGTGCCGCCTCATTCGCCGCAGTTGGTCGTAACCCTATTGTCGGTGCGATGGTCGCCTTTGCCGCCTCGTCGGCCGGGTTCAATTCGTCACTGGTGCTCAACATCACCGATGTGCTGCTGGCAGGTATCTCCACGCATGCAGCGCACTTCGTGGATCCGGAATACGTAGTTTCACCGCTGGCCAACTACTTCTTCACTATGGCCTCGTCGATTGTGCTGGCTCTGATTATTACCGCCGTTACTGAACTGTTTATTACCAAGCACGTGGAGAAGACCGTCCACGACGACCACATTGACCACGATGCCGCGGAATTCACCAAACCGGGCGCTTCGGAGGAAGCTGCCGAGGAAAACGCCAAGAAGGAGGAGCGGAACACCGCATCTAGCAGCTCCAGCAATGGCCGCGACAAGCTAATCCTCAACGATGCCGAACGACGTGGCCTCCGCTACGGCAACATCGCCGCTGTCATCTTCCTGGCGCTTTGGTTCGCTGCCCTGTTCATCCCGGGTTCGCCTCTGCGCGGCGAAGGCGACGGCATCTTGAATTCCGTGCTGCTTACCGACGTCGTGGCGTCCATCGCCCTCTTCTTCGCAGTGGTCGGCATTGCGTACGGCATCGGTGCCAAAACCATCACCTCCTCAGCAGACGTGCCCGCCTTCATGGAACGCGGCCTGGGCACACTGACCACAATGATGGTGCTCTTCTTCGCCGTCTCGCAGTTCACGGCCTACTTCAAGTGGTCCAATATCGGCCAGTGGACCGCTATCAAGGGCTCCGAATTCCTGACCAAGGCGGATCTGCCGCCGCTGTTGCTCTTTGCTGCCTTCGTCCTGATGGTGGCTGTTCTCAACCTGCTGATTACCTCGGGCTCCGCACAGTGGGCTCTGATGGCGCCGGTCGTTGTGCCGATGCTGATGTACGTCAACGTCTCTCCAGAGGTCTCCCAGCAGCTATTCCGTATTGGTGACTCCCCGACCAACATCATTACGCCGATGTCGCCGTACTTTGCGCTGGCGCTGACTTTCCTGCAGAAGTACTACAAGCCTGCGGGTGTCGGCACGCTGATGTCGCTGGCTATCCCGTACTCGCTGTGCATGATGGTGGGCTGGTTCCTATTCTTCGTCCTCTGGTATCTCGCGGGCATTCCGCTGGGGCCGGGGGTTCCGGTGCGTTAACTCACAGCCACTAGGAGATTGAGGGATTGGTCGAATTTTTCGCCCAATCCCTCACTTATTTGTGGCACCCGGGCTTAATATTGCGTACGGTCGCCACCACAACGGGCGTCGTAAAGCGAAAACGTACACACATTGAACACACACTGAGACGCGGATATAACCTATGCCAACAAAGCACCTAAAATTTACGGGATCGACCGGCGAGACTCTGGCTGCATCAATTGATTTGCCGGACGGTCAGCCACGCGCGTGGGCGCTATTTGGTCATTGCTTCACGTGTAATCGGATGGTGCCCGGCGCGTCACGCACCTGCAAGGCGCTGGCGAAGAAGGGCATTGCGGCATTCCGGTTCGACTTCACTGGCCTCGGGCAGTCCACTGGTGATTTCGGTGAGACGACGTTCCAGACCAACATCGATGACCTTAAGGCCGCCTACGAGTTCATGGAGGCAGAATTTGAGGCCCCCTCGCTACTGATTGGGCACTCGCTCGGTGGCGCAGCGGCGCTGAACGCCGGCCACGATATGCCGAAAATCAAGGCGGTAGCGACAATCGGTGCACCCTTCGATCCGGCACACTCGATTGTGCGCATCGCCGGTGACATTTCGACGGTCGATGAGCACGGCACGCAGGTTCTGCAGATTGAAGGTCGTGGCATTCCCATCTCCCGTGAGTTCTTGGAAGTGTTGGCGGACTACAACCCGGAGGTTTATCTCAGCCAGCTGCGCAAGCCACTGCTTATTCTGCACTCCCCGACCGACCAGACTGTTGGTATCGATAGCGCCCAGAAGATTTTCCAGGTCTCTCGCTATCCAAAATCCCTGATGAGCTTGGATCGCGCAGACCACTTGCTCACTCGCGCTAAGTCCGCCGCGCGCGCTGCTGACCTGATTTATGCGTGGGCGGATAGCTATCTTCCGGAGGCTGAATAGCCCTGTTATCATTAGGGGTTATGGACACAACTGAACACTCTGGCCACTCACACGGCCACGGTCATTCACACGGTCATTCACACGGCCATGGTCACGGCCATGACCACGCTCATTTTGACCCCGCGAATACTCCTGCTCGCCGCCTTCTCGCGGCTGCTGGTCTAACTCTTGTCGTATTTCTCGCCGAGCTCATCGGGGGCTTGGTTTCGGGTTCACTGGCGCTGCTGGCAGATGCCGGCCATATGGTGACGGACTCCGCGGGCCTGCTGATGGCAGTTGCCGGTTTGGCTATCGCCCAGCGCGGAGCCAATCACCGCGCGACGTACGGGTACCGTCGTGTTGAAGTTCTGACTGCTCTCGTCAACGGTCTGACCGTTTTCATCATTGCCGCTGTGATTCTCTGGGGCGCAATCCGGCGATTCGGGTCAGTGGAGCAATCTGAAATCCAGACCACGTCGATGCTCATCATCGCGGTCATCGGCCTGCTGACCAACGTTATTGCGGCGTTTCTGCTCGCAGGTGCTGCCAAGGAGAGCGTCAACGTCCGCGGCGCATATCTCCATGTGCTTGTCGACGCCGCTGGTTCGGTCGCCGTCATTATCTCCGCTATCGCTATTGCATACACCGGTTGGACTGCCATCGACTCGGTGGTCTCTATCGTGATTGCGCTCTTCATCGTCCCGCGCGCTGCCGTTCTGGTGCGCGACTGTCTCCACGTGTTGCTGGAGTACACCCCGAAGGGCGTCGACGCTGAGAGAATCACTGCTGACCTGTCTGACTTGGACGGAGTGGTCGATGTCCACGATCTCCACGTCTGGTCCCTCAACGGCAGCGACCTACTGGCATCTGTCCATCTCGTGCGCTGCGACACGCTCCCCAACGGCGACGAGCACGTATTACTCGACCGTGCGCAGGCACTGCTTCACGACGTCCACGGGATTGAACACGCCACGGTGCAGATTGAAAGAACCGGGCACGCTGACCACGAGTACCCGGCTCATACCTAGTTTGTTCGGCTAGTAGCTGAAGTAAGGTGCTAGCCCTCGAGCTGCTCGCCTAGCTCCAGCCACTCCATCTCCAGCTCTGCCTTCTGCTCAGCCACCTCCGCAGCACGGCGATCGAGGTCCGCCAGCTTTTGTGTGTCCAAGTTGGCTACATCAGCACTCGCTTCCGCCATCTGCGTATGCAGTTCACTTTCCTGCTGGCTGAGCTTCGCCATCTTCCGCTCCAGGGCACTCATCTTCTTTTGAACAGCATGAGCTTCCGCGGCTGAGAGCTTCGATGTCTCTTCGGCAGCATCATCTTCACGAGTTCGCGTGGCAGTGACGCGTGCACCCCTGTCAGCCAGCTGTGCGCGGCGCTGGAGGTATTGACCAATCCCACCTGGCAGGTTCGTCAGCTCACCATCGCCGAAAAGGGCCCAGGCCGAGTCCGCAATACGCTCAATCAGGTAGCGGTCGTGCGAGATGACCACCAGCGTGCCCGGCCAATTGTCCAGCAGGTCTTCCAATTCCTGCAGCGTGTCAATGTCCAGGTCATTCGTCGGCTCGTCGAGCAGCAGGAAGTTCGGCTCACTCATCAACACACGCGTGAGTTGCAAGCGACGGCGCTCACCACCGGAAAGGTCTGCGATTGGAGTGCGTTGCCGTTTCGGGGAAAATCCCAATCGCTCAGCCAGTTGCGAGGCGCTAATCTGCTTCTTGCCCAGGTCAATATAGGTCGCGACGTCCTCCACAGCGTCGAGCACACGCATATCCAGCGGCAGATCATCGAGCTCCTGTCGCAGCCAGCCCAGGCGCACCGTCTTGCCCTCAATTCGCTTGCCATCGCTTAAGGGGTAGTCTCCCGCCAACGCACGCAACAAAGTCGTCTTACCCGAGCCGTTGACACCGACCAGGCCGATGCGCTCGCCGGGGGCCAGGCGCCACGTGACGTCGTTAAGCAATTCCCTACCGTCGGGCGTTTCCAGGGACGCATGCTCCAACTCCACGACCACCTTGCCCTGACGACGCTGCGAAAACGCCATCAGCTCCACGGAATCACGCGGTGCCGGGACATCGGCGATGAGCGCCTCAGCTGCTTCGATGCGGTAGCGCGGCTTCGAGGTGCGGGCCGGTGCACCCCGGCGCAACCACGCGAGTTCCTTACGCGCAAGGTTCTGACGACGCTGCTCGGCGGCATCCGCCTGTCGCGCACGCTCGGCACGCGCGAACGTCCAGTCGTTGTAACCGCCATCGTAAAAATCGACGGTACCGTCGTGGACTTCCCACGTCTTCGTGGCAACGGTATCCAGGAACCAACGATCGTGCGTGACGACGACCAGGGCTGCCCGGCGCGAAAGAACATGATCGGCCAACCACTGCACACCCTCAATATCGAGGTGGTTCGTTGGCTCATCGAGAATGAGCAGATCTAGATCGCGGACCAGTGCGGCCGCCAGGTTAACGCGACGGCGCTCACCACCGGAGAGATTGGCGACCTTGGTATCCATACCGAGGTCATTGATACCGATGCCATCGAGGACCTCGCGGATGGAAGCGTTACCCGCCCACTCGTGTTCAGCGAGTCCCAGCGGTGCAATGACGCACTCAAACACGGTGGAATTCGGGTCGAGCTCGGCGCCCTGGGTGACATGCGCCATGGCCATGTCGTTGGCTCGCGAAATACGTCCGGAGTCCGCTGGCTCCACGCCTGCCAGAATCTTCAGCAGTGTGGACTTGCCGCCACCGTTCAAACCGACAACACCGATGCGGTCGCCCTCTTGAACACCGAGGCTGACGCCGTCGAGCAGAGTCTTGAGCCCGAAGGACTTAGAAATATTCTCGCAATTAATCAGATTCGCCATGATGAGTATTTATTGTGCCCCATTCGACGTTGCCAAGCACACGCCGGACATACCAGGCCACCGGCAGCTCATCGAACTGCTCTCGGGTTACCCATTTAAACTCCGGATGCTCGCCGCTGAGCTGGACATTCTGCGTGTCGTCGGCCTCGCGTACTAGAAAGGTCACCGTGTGGAAGCGGAAATTCTCCCCGCCCAAGTCCGGATTGGAATAGTGGGCAAATTCACTGACCTCCGCTGCGCGCAGGCCGGCCTCTTCACGCAGTTCGCGCACAGCGGCCTCCGCGGGCTCCTCCCCCGCGTCGAGCTTGCCACCGGGCAAATCCCACTGGCCCCCGAGGAAGCCCTCGTATTCACGCAGCAGAAGCAGCAAGCGGTCACCTCGGAAAACTATGCAGTTGCACACCCAGCCGTCGTCGTCAGGCCAGAACTTAGTCCAAGCCAGGTCGCGCGGTTCGCGCCGGCCGATTTCGGCCCTGCTGGGGTTGCCGTCACGGTGCATGGGGGAAAGATCGCCTGTCCTTTGTTAAAAGCGCTGGTCTCGTGAGACCTCAGCGAGGCGAACGAAATCGGCAATTTCGAGCTTCTCTCCTCGCTGCTTGGGGTCAATCCCCGCTGCTATAAGCGCCTCTTCGGCTGCGGCGCCAGATCCGTAAATCCCCGATAGGGCCGCACGGAGGGTCTTGCGGCGTTGCGCAAAAGCAGCGTCGATAAGCGGGAAAAGGCGCGCGCGGAATTGCGGCGAAATCTCCCACGGAGCCTCGGGGGCATCGGCGGCATTGGAGTTCTCAGGAGCGTCGGAGCGGGCGTAGCAGTCAATGCGCACAAGCCCGGAATCAACCTTCGGGACCGGCCAAAAGACGTGCGGACCAATGGCACCGGCGCGACGCACTGTGCCGTAGTAGGCGGCCTTGACGCTGGGGACGCCGTAGATCTTGGAGCCCGGCTGAGCCGCCAGCCGGTCAGCGACCTCGGACTGCACCATCACGAGCACACGGCGGATGGTGGGGAGCTCGGCAAGCATGTGCAGCAGCACCGGTACCGAAACGTTGTATGGCAGATTGGCCACCAGCGCATCTGGGGCGGTCTGAAAGTCCTCGCGGCTGACCTTCAGCGCATCTTTCTCAATGAGCTCGAGTTCACAGCCCTCAGCGCGCTCAGCGACTGTCTGGGGCAAACGCTCCGCCAACCGAGAATCGATTTCAACAGCCGCGGCGCGGCCGCAGTGTTCGAGCAGCCCGAGGGTCAGCGAGCCCAAGCCGGGGCCGACCTCAACAGGGTAGGAATCCTCCGGCAAGTCCGCCGCAGCGACAATTCGACGCACGGTGTTGGCGTCGTGGACGAAGTTCTGCCCCAATTTCTTCGTCGGGACAATATCCAACTGCGCCGCCAAGTCGCGCACTTCGACCGGCCCCAGGAAAGAAACTTCTGCTTTAGTCACAGTTAGATACTACGGGGTCAAAAGACAAAATAGGTTTAGCTCGTTTTGGCTAGTCTGAACTAGCTTTAACGAAGCCCCATGGAAGCGGTGCAAGCGGGCCATGCACCCCAACCCTGACCAGCCTGGACGCGCTCGGCGACAGCGATCTGCTGCTCGCGGGAAGCCTGCGATGCACGCGGTGCATACTCAGTACCGCCGTAAGCTGCCCAGGTGGAATCGGTGAACTGTAGACCACCGGAGAAACCGTTACCGGTATCGATAGCCCAGTCGCCGCCGGACTCACACTGAGCCAGCTGATCCCACACACCGTAGCCAGCGGCCGGAGCTGCAATGCGAGACTTAGTGCCCTGGCGGATAGTGGAGATACCCGGAGCCTTTAGCTCCTTTTCTTCCAGGACCTCGCGTCCGAGCTCTTCGCCGTCGCGAGAGGTGACCTTGACCTGACGCTCTACCTGGCCCGGCTCACCCTCCTGCTCAACGATGCGCTCGTCTTCGAACATCGAATCATCTTCAATGATGTTCTCGTGAGCTGGAATTTCCTCAGTCTCGGTGATGGTCTTATCAATCAGACGAGACAGCGCGATGCGCATGCCTTCAGTGACCGGCGCATCCAGACCCGGCTCAACGGTGTCGTCTTCACGCAGCTCAATGCCACGCTGTGCCAGTACATCACCGACGGTCAAAGCCGGGACGGTCAGGTCGATGTCCTTGGCATCGTCGTGAAGCACAATATTCTTGGCACGAACGACGTCGAGTTCGACCCCCTTAGCGGAAATCTCGCCCTTTTCGACCTCGACCTTGTCCTTATCGGAGATGAGCCCCTGCTTCTTCAGACCTTCAATCAGCTCATCGGTAGTGATGGCATTGGTCTTGTGCTCCTGCGGCTTGCCATCGACAATCATCGTGACCGGCTTGACAGAGCGGTAGACCAGCTTGCCGCCGTCCGTGAGGTCGCCCTGACGCTGAACCAAGTCTCCGCCGGTGGTTTCGACACCAGCCTTCTCTAGAATGGCCTTGTCATCCTTGGACCAGGTTGCGATTTGCTCAACCTTACCGTCGATTTCGACGGTGATGGTGTCATAGTTGGATGCTGCGACAGTACCACCCAGAGCAACAGCAGCGACCAGACCGCCTGCGGCAATCTTGGACGAAGTGGAGACTCCGTCATTAGCACGATTGAGATGACGCTTCTTCGCAGCACTCACGGGGTTCGTCACAGCCTTTCGGAGGATGGGGCAGCTAGCAAATGAAAGAAATACAGTTTGTAACAGTACGGTAAAGATTCAGTGTTGTCTAAAATATATCGATAAAAGTGACGGGAAATACAACAAACCGCCCCGGCTGCATTTCCACAGCTCAGGGGCGGCAATACGCCAGCACGTGCTTAAATGCCGTACACCCGACGTGCATTATCCGTCAAAATCTGTGCCATCTCCTCCGCCCCGATTTCTCGGGCTGCGGCCATCGCACGCGCCTGATGACCGATAAAAGTGGACTCGTTGCGCGCACCTCGGAAAGGCTCCGCGGTCATGTACGGGGCATCGGTTTCCACCAGCAGCTGCTCCGCCGGCGCCTCAGCCACAGCCTGCCGCAGGTAATCATTGCGTTTGAAGGTCACGTTGCCGGTAAAACTCAGCAGGTAACCGCGTGCAATGGCCTCGCGGGCAACCTCGATGGGCGAAGAGAAACAGTGCAAAATGACCGTATTGTCGTAGCCGTCCAACGCCGCCATCAGGTCTTCATCGGCGTCGCGGTTATGAATCATCAACGGCTTGCCGACGGTTGCTGCGAGCTCCATATGCCACTGCAACGCAGCCAGCTGTTCGCTCTTCGACGCGCAGCCGTCGAGGGAATCCAGCCAGTACCAATCCAATCCCGTCTCCCCCACGGCCACAACCCTGGGGTCGGCAGCCATTTCGGTTAAGCGGGCCTTGGCGTCGTCGTCAAGCTCGTGCGCGCGCGTCGGATGGATGGCGGCGGCGGCCCAGACGTTGGGGTGCGCGTGCGCAGCGGCAAAGGCCAGTTCGGTTTCCGGCATGCCATCGCCGACCGTGCAGACTCCGACGACGCCCGCTGCGGCGGCCCGGTCCATGAGCGCCGCAATCTCTTCCGGAGTTTGCGCCCCACAGGACGCGAGATGCGTGTGGGCGTCAAACAGCGGAGTGAGATACTCCGCGGGTTCTGCAATCTTGCGTTTGCGCTTTCCCATACCTCTACTGAGCCCCTACTTCACCTGTGCCCACTCGGGGCCGTGCTCAGCCAACTCAGAGTCGAGCTTGGTGAAAATCGGCTTCGGCTTGGCCAGCGCCGTACCCGGCTCAATGTCGAAGCGACGCCAGGCGGCCTTCTGATTGACGTAGTCACCGGTGATGATTGGGTAGCTCCTACCCTCTGCCGGCAGGTCAGCGCCGACCGGTTCGACCGGCATGTCGTCCTGGACTTCCTGGACTTCTGGCATTGCGGCCCAGATCCCCTCGCCGCCCAGGGTCTCGAAGACCTTCTGCGAGCTTTCCGGCAGGTACGGGGTCAGCAGCACATTGGCGTCGCTGACTACCTGCAGTGCTGTCCACAGCACGGTGGCGAGACGCTCGCGCTGGGACTCGTCCTTCGCCAGCTTCCACGGCTCCTGCGCAGCAATGTAGGCGTTGGCCTCTCCGACCAAGTGCATGGCGGCGGTGATACCGGCGCGGAAGCGGGACAGCGCAAGCGCGTCGCCGACCTCGGCGAAGGAACGCTCAGCCAGGTCGAGCAGTTCACGGTCAGCGTCAGTGAGTTCGCCCGGAGTTGGCACCTCACCGAAGTTCTTGAAAGCCATGGACACGGTGCGGTTGACCAGGTTGCCCCAGGAGTTGGCCAGCTCGTTATTCACGCGGCGGACGAACTCATCCCAGGTGAAGTCGGTGTCCTGGTTCTCCGGGCCTGCCATCGCGATGAAGTAGCGCAGCGGATCCGGACCAAACTCCGCCAGGAAGTCCTTCACATAGATGACAACGCCCTTGGAAGAGGAGAACTTCGAGCCCGACATGGTCAGGTACTCCGAGGAGACGACCTCCGTCGGCAGGTTCAACTCACCGAGCTCCCCGACCTCGCCCCCGCGGGAGCCCTCGCCACGGTAGCCCAGCAGCTCAGCCGGCCAAATCTGGGAGTGGAAGGTGATGTTGTCCTTGCCCATGAAATAGTAGGACAGCGCCTCCGGGTCATTCCACCACTTGCGCCACGCTTCCGGGTCACCAATGCGCCAGGCCCACTCGATGGAAGCGGATAGGTAACCGACGACGGCGTCGAACCAAACGTAGAGTTTCTTCGTCCCGTTTTCCGACCAGCCCTCCAGCGGAATCGGCACACCCCAGTCAATATCACGGCTCATTGCACGCGGACGGATGTCCTTCAGGATGTTCAGGGAGAACTTCAGCACGTTCGGGCGCCAGTCCTTGCGCTCCTGCAGCCACTCGGTCAAGGCCTCTGCCAGAGCCGGCAGGTCTAGCAGGAAGTGCTCAGTTTCAACGAACTTCGGGGTCTCGCCGTTGATTTTCGACACCGGATCAATCAGATCGGCCGGGTCAAGCTGGTTACCGCAGTTGTCGCACTGGTCGCCGCGGGCACCGGAAGCGCCACAAATTGGGCAGGTACCTTCGATGTAACGGTCCGGCAGGGTGCGACCGGTCGACGGGGAAATCGCACCCATCGTGGTCTGCTTGACCATATAGCCGTTTTCGTAGAGCCCACGGAAGAGCTCCTGGACAACGGCGTAGTGGTTGCGCGTGGTTGTGCGCGTAAACAGGTCGTAGGAAAGCCCCAGACCCGCGAGGTCCTGCACAATCTGGCGGTTGTAACGGTCGGCCAATTCCTGGACAGAAACGCCTTCCTTCTCCGCCTGCACAAGCAGTGGCGTGCCATGCTCATCAGTACCGGAGACCATCAGCACGTCATTGCCAATCATTCGCTGGTAGCGAGCGAAAACGTCCGAGGGGACACCGAAACCTGCAACATGGCCGATATGTCGCGGACCGTTAGCGTACGGCCACGCAACTGCTGTGAAAATGCGAGACATATTTAACAGGGTAATAGATGACCTACCATCACGATGAACTGTGCCCTCATGAAGTCTTCCAAGAACTGTCCCCTAGCGTCATCGCGCGCTCGCGCAGTCACTACGCTTATGTCCTATGTCCACTCGGTCTACCTCCTCCGGCTCGGCTGCTGACTTCACTTCGCGTGCGACCACTGCGCTGGCGCGTCTTATCGCTGCCGGTCATCGTCCCGCCGCGCTCATCGGCTCCTGGTTCGGTTATCGCGCGGTTCTCGCCGCCAACGTCGAGCTCACTGCCTGCGAGTCGGCAGCGCTTTTCACCATCCCCGACCCCGATGCGTGGATCTTTGGGTTCCGCCCCTACTCCGGCACCAGCGCGCATGGGATCGCTGCCTGCGTCGCATTGCTTGCCGACGACGGCACGTGGCATTTCGACGGCCCCGGCACCGGTGACCCCTCAAATCCGGATTTCCAAGCCCTTCAGGAGGCCATCAACTACTCGCACGAAGACACGCGTGACGACGCGCTCCCCGCGGCCACACCACTGGAGTGGGATCAGGGCGACCGAGAACGCCACCAGCTTGCAGTGGAGAACTGTAAGGAAGCAATTGCCGCGGGCGAGGTGTACCAAACCTGCATCTCTACACGCTTTCACGCGGAGCTGGCAGCGAGCGACTCTGCACTAGCCCACGCCGGTGCGTGGTTTTCCTCCCGCGTGGCGCGGTATCAGCCGGCTCGAGCAGCATTCTTGCCCGGCAACCTCGACGCTGGAATTCCAATCCTGGCCTCGCTGAGTCCTGAGGAGTTCCTCATCCGCGCAGGCACAAGCGTGACTGAAACTCCCATCAAAGGCACGATTCCCGCTGGCCGGCCCCCGAACGAGTTATTGCGCAGCGACAAGGATGTCGCCGAGAACATCATGATTGTCGACCTGGTGCGCCATGACCTCGGTCAAGTTGCCAAGACCGGCACCGTGAAGGTCACAGACCTGCTCAGTGTGCGTCCGGCACCGGGCGTGTGGCACCTCTTTTCCACAGTTTCCGCGGAACTTCCCGATCAGCTCAGCCACGCTGAACTAATCGAAGCCTGCTTCCCACCGGCCTCAGTCACCGGTACACCGAAGCTGCGAGCAATTGAGCTTCTGCGCGAGTGGGAACCCGAACCCCGTGGCGCTCACTGCGGCGCGATTGGTGCGGCCCACGGTGATGCACTTGAGCTCAATGTCGGTATTCGTACCGCTGAGTACACAAAAGACCCGAACTCGGGGAGAGTTCGGGTCGAAGCTGGCATCGGCGGTGGCATCACCATCGGGTCTACACCCGAGGGCGAATGGGCCGAGATTGAGGCCAAGGCCGCACCGCTGCTGTTGGAAAGCTAGTTGCGCAATTTACGAGCACGGCGGCGCTCGCGCTGTTCGGCCGCTTCCGCCAAGCGGCGCTCACGAGCCATGCGCAGGGCAAACTGACGCTGTTCCTTGTCATCGAGGTACATCGGATCGTCGGAAAGCCCCTTAACCAGCGAAACCATCAGCGCCAAGATAACAATGACGAACGGGCTTGCCGCCAAAATGGTGATGTTCTGCAGGTTCGACAGGGCATCGCTGCCACCGGTGACCAATAGGACGATGGCAATCAGAGCGGTGAAAATACCCCACATAGCAGTGACCGTGCGCGACGCTGTGAGTCGACCGAACTGACTCATGGTACCCATCACCGTGGAGGCGGAGTCTGCCGAGGTAATGAAGAAGGTAGCCAGCAGAATCATTGCGATAGCGGAGGTAATCGCGCCACCCGGCAAGGATTCCAGCAGATTGAACAGCTGACTCTCGGCCGAACCGTCACCGTAGATGGACGCACCCTGCTGCTCGTGGGTAATGGCGGTGCCACCAAAGATGGAGAACCACACTGCAGAGACAATCGACGGAACGGCGACGACGGTGAAGACGAACTCACGGATAGTACGGCCGCGAGAAATACGTGCGATGAACATACCGACAAACGGCGACCATGAGATCCACCAGGCCCAGTAGAAAATTGTCCAGGAAGAGAGCCATTCACCGGCGGTGCCGTCAGCGGAAGCACTGGAGCGGGAGGCCATCTCAAAGAAGGAATCCAGGTAGCTGCCAATAGAGGTCGGAATCAGGTTCAGAATCACCACGGTAGGGCCGAGGACCAACACCAGCAGAGCCAGCAGACCTGCGGCAACCATGTTGAAGTTCGAGATGTACTGAATTCCCTTGCCCACGCCCGACAGTGCAGAGACCAAGAAGGCACAGCCCAGAACGAGAATAAGACCAATCCACAAAGGTGCGCCCTTGATGGCGTTGAACCCGTTGATTTCCAAACCGGCGGAAATCTGAAGTACGCCCACACCGAGAGAGGCTGCCGTACCGAAGACGGTGGCAAAAATCGCAAGCGCGTCGATAAGCTTGCCCAACCGCCCCTCAGCGCGACGCGCGCCGATGAGCGGGATGAACGCCGCCGAAATCAGCTGCTTTCGGCCGAGGCGGTAGGTCGAGTAAGCAATTGCGAGACCGACGATGGCGTAGAGCGACCACGGGTGCAGAGTCCAGTGGAACATCGTCGAAGCCATGGCGGTACCGACTTCCTTCGGCTGGTGGCCCGGCACGCCATCGCGATAGAAGGTCAGCGGCTCAGCGACACCGTAGAACATCAGACCGATGCCCATACCGGCGGCGAACATCATCGCAATCCAGCTAGGCGTGGAAAACTCTGGTTTCTCGTTGTCCTTGCCCAAGCGGATGTGACCGAACTTGGAAATCGCGATGGACACAATGAAGAAGACAAAGACGGTACTGGCCAAGATAAACAGCCAGCCGATGTTCTCCACGACCCAGTTCAGAGAGCTAGATGCAAACGTCGAGAAACTATCCGGCCACGCCAGGCCCCAGACGATGATTGCCAGAATTGCGACAACGGCGGGGATGGTAACCCCGAGGTTCACGGGAGCGTGAGAATCGTCGGCCCTGACTTCGCCGACGACTGACTCCCCTACTTCTTGTTGTATTTCATGCTCTGGTGGATTCGTCATTCCTCCACCATGTCCACCATTGACCTGGGATTTCAACTCAGGATGTGGATTCTCTCAGGTTTTCCTCATTTCCCGTCTGAATTACAAAACTTCCAATAACAGCGTTTACCCTGTTCACTGGCGTGCGCTGGAACATTTTCTGGCACAAAGTAACAATCGGCTAACGATTTCCCTCACGAGCAGCCAAAACCGCCTGATAGAGATCACGGTGCTTTGTCATTCCAGCCTCTGCCGCAACCTGCTTCGCGGCATCCTTCAGCCGCATGCCATCAGCCACAAGCTCCTCCACGCGGTCAACCAAGTCCTCCGTGGATACCTCCGTCGCCTGCTGCCCCGCGCCCTCAATCACCACCGTAATTTCGCCGCGGACACCTTCCTCCGCCCACGCAGCCAGCTCTCCCAGCGTCGCACGGCGAGTCTCTTCAAAACGCTTGGTCAGCTCACGGCTTACCGACGCGCGCCGCTCCTCACCCAAAATCTCCGCGGCATCGGCCAACGTAACAGCCAACCGATGCGGCGACTCAAAGAAACAGCAAGCCCGCTTCTCTGTCTTCAGTGATTCCAACCATGCCCGGCGCGCCCCCTGCTTACGCGGTGCAAAGCCATCGAAGCAAAAGTGGCCGACACCCAACCCGCTGAGAGCCAATGCGGTAGTCACGGCACTCGGCCCCGGTACGCAGGACACGGGCACGCCCGCGTCGTGAGCAGCCGCCACCACAGCCAGGCCAGGATCCGACACCACCGGCATCCCCGCATCGGTCACCACAATGACTTTCTGTCCCGCCTTCGCCGCCTGAATCAGCGACTCAGTGCGGCTCTCTTCGTTGTGATCGAAGTTCGAAACAAACTTCCCCTTGGGGGAAATGCCCAGCGCTGTGGCCAGGTTGCGTGCCCGCCTGGTGTCTTCCGCGGCGATGATATCGGCGTCGATAAGCGCACCGCGCAAGCGGTCGGAGGCATCGGCGATATTGCCCAGCGGCGTTGCCACCAGAGTGATGCCAGGGGCCAGCGTCATTGCCTCGCTAAGAGGCGCGTTCTCGTGCGGTTGGAAGTTCGATGCCGAATGCGTCATGATTCCATAGCTTAAACTGACATTCGTGACCGATGCCGCTTTAACCCCACCACCGGAAACCGAGCGCCGCGCGAAAAAGCGTTTCCTGCGCCCGATTCCCCCGGTTCCCCCGCTGCCGCCACTGCGGCGGTGGGACAAATGGGATACCGCCACTTTTGTGGTTCTCGGAATCGTCGCAGCGCTAACGCGTTTCATCGGGCTTGCTGCCAAGACCGACAATGGCACCCCGCTCTTCGATGAAAAGCACTATGTGCCGCAAGCATGGCAGATTCTGGAGTCCACCCGCGACCCCATCTCATCCGGCATCGAGGACAATCCCGGCTACGGTCTGATTGTGCATCCGCCAGTGGCCAAGCAGGTCATCGCCTTGGGCGAGTGGATCTTCGGTTACTCACCAATGGGCTGGCGGTTTATGTCGGCGGTGTGTGGCACGCTGGTCATACTGCTGCTGATGGATATCGTCCGACGCATCTCCCGCGGCTCACGGTTGGCAGTGGGTATCGCTGGTCTCTATGCGCTTGCCGACGGAGTGCTGTTTGTCTCCTCCCGGGTCGGCATGCTGGACATGATTCAGACCTTCTTCATCGTTGCGGCCGCGTGGGCACTTCTCATTGACCAGGCCGATGCCCGCAAGCGCCTGGAATCCGCCACGGAGCTAGGTAGTTTCGGCCCCTATCTCAGTTATCGCTGGTGGCGACTGCTCGCCGGCATCATGCTGGGGCTTGCCACCGGGGTGAAGTGGTCTGGCCTGTATTACATGGCCGCATTCGGTCTGTGGTCCGTCCTCACGGATTTGGTCTCCCGCAAGAATGCCGGTGCGCACAAACCCGTGCTCGGCGCACTCGCCCGCGATACCGCCCCGGCGTTACGTGATCTGGTGGTAGTCCCGCTGGGCGTTTACTTCTTAAGTTGGCGTTCCTGGTTCGCCGAAGAAACGTCGGTCTATCGCCATGTCTCGCCCGAAGACCGCGATACGGGACTCCCCGGCACCGACTGGCTTCCCGAGGCCCTGCAGAACTACCTGCACTACCAAAACAGCGTGCTGAAGTTCCACGCCGAGCTGACCACCTCTAATGGCCACAAACACCCTTGGGAGTCTAAGCCTTGGGAGTGGCTGGTGAGTTGGCGGCCAATGCTCTACTACTCCACCGAAACCACCTGCAGTGACGGCCAGGAGTGCAAGGGCTGGATGATGCTCTTTGGCACCCCACCCATCTGGTGGTTGCTGGTCCCCGTGGTCCTGTGGGCCACATGGCGTTGGCTCGGCCGCCGCGACGGCCGCTACGCGCTGCCCGTCATCGGTTTCCTCGCCTCGTGGCTGCCGTGGGTCATCGGCTACGACCGGCAGATGTACTTTTTCTACGCCACCGCGCTGATTCCATTCGTACTCATCGCCTTTGCTCTGCTTGCCGACGATCTCTCACACTGGCGGCCCCGCGGTAAGCCGGTGGGGTTGGTAATCGTTGGCACGCACGCCGCACTAGTGGTGACCGCGTTTGTGTTCTGGCTGCCGATTTTGACCGGCTACCCGCTGCCTCTCAACCACTTTGAATGGCGGTTCTGGTTGCCGTCTTGGAGCTAGTCCCGCTGTGGTGGCACGCCTGTGACCGGCAACCCCGAGGCGGCCCGCCATGCCTGTGCGATTGCCGTCGGCGTATAGCCGCCCAGCCACACAACGGCCAGTGTCAAAGCGGAGACAAACATCAAGGCCAGGCCAGCGATCTCTGATGCTCCCTGAGCACCGATGAGAATGTCACGAATACCAAAACCGATGCTGAACGTGGCGACGGCACCGTAGACCGGCGCCATGCCCATGGCAGCGCGTGGCCGCCAAGCAGCCCAGAACAATCCCACTGCCAATGCAAGCCGAATTGCCGCGAGTTGGATGGCAAGGCGTGCTCCGAGCTCCATTGGGTCAACGGTGGCAGTGGAACCGTCGATAGGCGCTCCCGTGCTTGTTGCGATTCCTGCACCGTCCTGCGGCTGCGCCGAGGAAAGTCCGAGCGTCATCATGCCGGAGGCGTCGACCAGTGTCGCAATCCCCCAGACCGCCCAGCAAAGGCCCAGCGCAATGAGCACCCCGCGGGCGGTGCCGGCCATGAGCAGCCATGCGCGCTCACGCCGCCGGCGCTCCGGTTCGATGGAGACCAAAATGCGCTCCGAGAGATCATCCGTGGAAATCTCCGGCATACCATCGGCAGGCCCAACCGTAAGGGCGCGGTTCAGCCGCACCGCTCGCTCGTACCAAGCTCGGCACTCCTCGCAGGCCCCAAGATGGGCATCGATGACTTCATCGGCAATGCTTGCCTGCTCGCCATCGAGGCGAGCTGACAATGCTGCGCGAATTTCCTCGCACTCCACGGGGAATCTCCACCGCCTTTAACTCTTAAGGGGGTTGTACCTAATGAGGTCTTACCTGATGAACTGCCTGTCCAAACTGAAACGGCCAGCCCCGAAAACGAAAATCATCACCAGACCACCGATGAGCGACATCACAAGCTCCGCACCGTTGTCGCGGATAAACAGGCCATTGCCCAAGTGCATCGACCACCAGGCACCAATCATCTCAATGATGAAGACCATCGCCACCGTCGGTGCCAAGAGTCCCAGAATCAGCAACGCGCCACCGACCAGTTCGACTAGAGCGACAACCCAGACCGTCAAGTGCGCCTGCGGGATATTCGCGGCGACAAAGTAACCGGTCGTCTTGTCGATACCGGTGATAAAAATCTTGTCCCAGCCATGGCAGATGAAGATAATTCCGAGTATCAGGCGGAGAATCACGAGCGCGATATCGCGCATTACCGGTCGATCCATGAGGGACATGCTACCCGACGGCACGGTCAAAACACGGTAGCACTGCGGCTGCGAGAGGCCAGCGACTTAAACATGCAAAAAGGCTTCTCCCAACCCCTCGGGAGAAGCCTTCCGCCAAACACACCCGGTGTGTCATGTCTTAGGTAGTGACATCGTAACAGGCCGAGTTTCTAACAAAAAATCGCGCTGACGTGCTCAGACAACTTTAAGGTTGTTCTACGGCTCAGTTCACAGGACTAGCTCACACGAGCCTGTGGCATTTCGTCATAATCGTCGTCATCAAAGCGGTGGTCAGTGTAGGCCAGATCTGCGAAATCCGGGTCCTCATCATCAAGCTCGACCACTACCGCGCCCGGACGGCGCAGTCGCTGTGGAATTCCCAGCTCATCATCCTCGCGGTTACGCACGCCGAGGCGGGCCATCTTCATCCGGCGAATTCGGCGAGCTCGCAGTTCCTGCTCTGCACGCACGGTGCGGCGCAGGTTGACCAGATACAGGGTCATCAAGCCGACACCGACCAGTGGAATCCACCAGGTCCAACCACCGGCGAAAGCAGCGATGATGACCGTGACCGCGATGAACGCTGCCAGCCCAGCAACCGAACGGCGGCGGCGGGCAAAGCGAGTCTCAGCGTACTGAGCATCCGAAATCGGATCGAACCCACCACGACCACGGCGCTTCTCAGCGAACGCGTAATCATCTTCGGTCAAGATGTCATCGACAGCAACTGCGTCATCGTTGGACTCGACACTGTGGTCGCTGTCGTCCTCGACGGTCTCGTCGGGTTCCGCCTGCTCGTCTACGGTGTCTGCTGCCTCTTCAGTCTCAGAGAGAGCCTCAGCGTCCGCGTGCTCAGCGTCAGCCGCGGCACCGGAATCAGCGTCAGATTCAACGGCATCTTCGAACATCAAGTCATCGGCGTCGACAAACTGACGGCGAACGTCAACGCTCACATCGGAAGAGGACTCATCTGCACGAACCACGTCACCTTCGGCGGAGGCAACGGCGGAGTCAGATTCAGCATCCTCGTCATTAACGACAGCCTGCAGCGACTGGTCTGCAGACTCATCATCGGACACGTCCATGTCAGAGCGGTCAGAAGACTCAGCAGTGGCTTCCTCGGTAGCGGAATCATCCGCCTGCGGGGTCTCCTCCTCTGCATCTGCCGCTTCCAGCTCGTAGACGATATCGCCGTCAACGACGGCCGGGTCGGCCGCCTCGTCCACGGTGTCGTCGATAAGCACGTCGCTGACATCGAAGTCATCGTCGACCTGCGCGTCAACGGTTTCGAGAGAATCGTCGACTTCTTCGGCCACGCGCACGTCCGACTCCTTAAAAGACGGACGGCGGCGCGTCGTGGCCAACTCCTCGCCACCACGATGCAGCACGCGGGTCTTACCTAGCGCATCGGAGGTACGACGAATCGGCTTGCGCGTATTGACCACCAGCGGGGCAAGCACAAACAGCCACAGTACAACGATGAGTATCAGCAACAGTGAAGTTGACATATTTTGTGTCTCCTTGCGATTTCGCCCGGGGTTTCGCCGTCTCTCCCCGGCCCAAATACGCCACCCACATGCCCTTCCACAGAGGCATTTGCGAAGGCAGTCAGCGTATCTAGAGCGAATTCGCCCAATAGTAGAGTTGTCATCACCCTATCGGCGTGTGTTACTCAGACTACTCAGGCGCGCCGTTGCGGTGGGTATTTCTCCGCCTCTTCATATTGCGCGCGACCACTCGCCACGATGAGGTCCACTGCACTGTCCTCCCCCACCCGCGCATAGGTCAGATGATCGCGCCACGCGCCATCCATATGGAAGGCTTCCCGCGCCACGCCTTCGTACTCGAACCCACAGTTTTCCAGCACGCGTATCGACGGGACATTGCTGTCCAACACAGTCGCTTCAATTCGGTGGACGCCAACTCTCTTGGCATAATCCGACGCCAACGCCACTGCCGCAGTGGCGACCCCTCCACATGTAAAGCCGCTGCCGACCCAGTAGCCAATCCATGCGTGAGCGACGGGGAAAGGCGTAATACCGCCGAGTGTGAGCATGCCGGCGAACTGGCCGTCTACCTCAATGGTGGAGACAATCATGTCTCCCGCAGCCTCTGAACGACGCCAACTGCGCAGGTTACGGCGGAAAACAGAAGCCCTGTGGGCGTTATCCCAGTCGTCCTCGAGGGTTGGCTCCACGGGGCGCAAAATGGGCTCGTCGCGCAGCCGCAGTGCCCGCCATGCAGAGGCATCAGAGCGCTCTGGCACACGCAGGCGGACTCGGCCGCCACTGGTTACTAGACGAGAAGTACGCACAGCAACAATACTCGCGGTAGTGGAGTGAGGTTAGGCCTGGCGCGCCATGAACAGCACGTCAACTACATCTCCCGGACGCACGTGCAGCACGTCTTCCGGAATCACGATGAGGCTGTTGGCTTCCGACATACCGGCCAAAAGGTGGGCTTGCGCACCGCCGGAACCTCCCAGCGGCTGCACCATGTATTCGCCGGTCTCGCGGTCACGCATGAGCTGGCCACGGATGTAGCCACGGCGCTTCTCCGCCGACTCAATCGGGCCGACAGCACGAGCGGTGACAGCGCGGCGGCGGGGATTGCGCTTACCCAACGCCAGCCGAATGAGGGGACGAACCATGACCTCAAAAACGACCAATGCGCCGACCGGATTCGACGGCAGGAGGAACGTTGGAATCTTGTCATCTCCCAGCAGACCAAAGCCCTGGACCGAACCAGGATGCATAGCGATGCGGGAAACATCAACCTCGCCCAATTCAGCCAGCACACGGCGAATCTGCTCACCCGCGGCACCGCCGACAGCCCCCGTGATGACCAAAAGCTCACTGCGAATGAGCTGGCCTTCGATGATTTCCCGGATGCGACGGGGCTCACCGGTGGCAATACCCACTCGGTGTACCTCAGCCCCAGCATCGCGGCCGGCTGCTGCCAACGCGTAGGAGTTGACGTCGTAGACCTGACCGAGCCCCGGCGTGCGGTCAACATCGACCAACTCATTACCAATGGAAATCACGGACATACGCGGCTTGGGGTGCACCAAAACCTTCGAACGCCCCACCGCTGCCAGCAATCCAACCTGTGACGGCGAAATCACCGAGTCCAAGGACACCGCCACGTCACCCGGCTGCACGTCGTCACCGACCTTGCGCACAAAGTCACCGGAGTAGACCGGATGGAGAACATTAACTCGACGGCCACCGCGGTCGGTCCAGTTTAGGGGCACGACGGCGTCGGCAAGCGATGGCAGCGGCGCACCAGTTTGTACGCGCACGGCCTGCTTCGGCTGTAGCCGCATCGGGTGATGCGAACCCGCTGTCACCTCACCGACAACAGGTAGCTCAACCTCGCGAAAATCAACATCACTCTGACGCGCATCCGGAGGTAAAGAACCAGATTCGCCGACGATATCGACAGCGCGCACCGCATAACCATCGATTGCTGACTGCACGAATCCCGGTAACGGCTGCTCAGCGATGACATCCTCAGCGCACAGCATGCCGAGGGATTCCGAAATAGCAACGCGCACAGGATCAGGCATCACAGCGTGTGCGGTGATTGCCGCCAACTGTTCTTCCACAGAACGCATGTTTTACCTTCCTCGGCACCAACCCGCGGTGCGCTTTATGGCTATTCAGCTTCTCAGTACAAGCCTCTATAAAAAGGCTTTAAGCCTGTTCATCCTGCGCCAGACGCTGCTGCATGTAGTCGCGCAGCCCCTCGCCGTAGTCCGGATGCCTGAGTCCAAAGTCTACGCAAGCACGAATGAAGCCACCAGGATTTCCCAGGTCATGGCGGAACCCCTTGTGGACGACCACATGAACCGGATGCCCCTCTTGAATCAGCAACTCAATTGCATCGGTGAGCTGGTACTCGCCGCCCTTACCGCGCGGGATGCGGCGCAGCGCATCGAAGATGGCGCGATCGAGCAAGTAACGTCCGACTGCAACGAAGTTGGATGGAGCATCCGCAGGATCCGGCTTTTCCACCATGCCCTTGACTCGCTTCACATCGTCCCAGGCATCAGCGTCGGCTGCGTCTGCACCGAGCTCACCAGACTCCGCCGGGGTAGCGTCCTCGATATCGAAGACACCGTAGTTGTAGACCTCTTCGTGAGGAATTTCCAGCGCACACAGCACCGAACCACCAAAGCGCTCGCGCACTTCCGTCATCCGATCCATCACGCCCACTGGGAGCACGAGATCGTCGGGAAGCATGACAGCAACGCTGTCCTCATCGTCTTCGAGCAGCGGCTCTGCGACCAGCACCGCATGCCCCAGGCCCAGCGGTCGATCCTGGACAACGGATTCGACGCGGATAACCTCGGTGGCGCGGCGTACCTTCGCTGCAATTTTGTCCTTGCCGCGCTCGGCGAGAGTCTGCTCAAGGTCCGGGCGCGGGTCGAAGTGCCCAAGCACGCCGTCCTTACTCGGCGCTGTGACAATAGCCAGGCGTTGCGCACCAGTGGCGGCGGCCTCTTCAGCAATCATCTCGATGCCCGGCGTATCAACTACGGGCAGCAATTCTTTCGGCACTGTCTTGGTGGCAGGCAAGAATCGCGTACCCATGCCCGCGGCAGGAACGATGACAGTTCGAACCGGAGTAGTCATGTCCGAACCAGACTCTTTAGACGATGAGACCATAATGGCAACGATACCTATATAACTTCCATTTGCTCGGAGGCTGACCCCGCTTTTTCAACGCATTAATCAGAAATTTTCTCCTGCGCTGACGACAGAGGTCGCTCCCCTACCTGACAGAGTAGGTTTGCAGGTATGGCTCCGCTTCCCGAAACCACGTCTGATTTCAAAGCCCGCACACGGCACGAGGTACTCGCCGCACGCGCCGCCAAGGGGCAGCGTGAGCGCATGCTTGACGACGAAGCACTGGTACAGCGGTTGCAAGAATGGTTATCCAATACCGTCGGCGACCTCGCAAAACCCATCATTGCCGCCTATGTCCCCGCTGGCGACGAACCCGGCGCAAGCGTTTCTAGTTCGACTGGTGGTGAGCCCGGCCAGGGCTTTGTGGAAGCTCTGGCCAACGCGGTTCCCGGAGCACGAATTCTGCTTCCCGTCTGCCCGCCCGGTCCACCACAACCGCTGCACTGGGGTTACTACAACGGCAGCTTCCACAAGGGCCGATTTGGACTCTTAGAACCTGTTTCGGTGGAAGACTCTGCTGACCCAGCTGAGCTGGGTGTTGCCGACGCCATTATCCTGCCGGCAGTTGCGGCCGACCCCGCAACCGGGATGCGGTTAGGGCGTGGCGCTGGTTACTACGATCGCAGCTTGGTTTTCGCTCGACGCGACGACGATACGGATGGAGCGAGAACTGCGGTCATCGCTGTTGCGGTTTTCGACACCGAATTGCGCACGGAGCTTGCCTACGATGAGCACGACATTCCTGCCGATTATGTGATCACGCCAGCGGGGATTTCACAGATTTAATGGAACCGATTCCGGGATTTTCGCGCCTAACTTAATATGAGCCCAAAATATTCGTCCCGGTTTCCGCGTCCATTCCGAAAGCTCCGCCCCACAACTATTCGGCGGATGGTTGCCCTCACTGTTTTCCTATGCGCAGTCGGCCTGGCGGCGGTGGAGTCATTGACACCCCGCAGCGGCCATATTCGGGTAGTGGTTAGCGCCAAATCCATTGCGGCTGGCGCATCGGTGGCAGAACAAGATGTGGCTTTCAAGGACATTCCCCGGGAGCTCGTTCCCGGTGGAGCCGTAACGGACATCGCCTCTGTGCGGGGACGCACCCTGGCCACCGGCATGTCACCGAGAGAGATAATTACAGAGCAGCGAATGGTCGGCCCGTCACTTGCCAAGTCGCTGACGGGGACGTCGGAAAGCAAAATTATTGCCATCACGTTGACTGATGCGGGCATTGTGTCCGCTCTTCGCACTGGTGACAGCGTGGATATTGTGTCGACAGCGGATGAGCGCGGGGTGGCGGCGCCGCTTGCACACGGGGCAAGGGTGGTCAACATCGTCGACGATGAGGTGGTCTTGGTCGCTCTGCCCACCGGCGCCGCGGAGGTGGTGGCTGCGACATCGCTAGCATCTCCGCTCACACTGTTACTCGCGGGTTAGTGACCAAAATCTCACTGGTTCAAAGATTTTATGGTCCTGAACAGTGTTTTTCGCATAAAGTTGACTTGTCCCATAACTTAGCGAAGGGATACAATGGACAGGCAATTCAAAACTACGATGAGAGCTAAGAAGAGTGGCACTGCCAGACATCGCACTGCCCCGTCTCTGAAATCGTAGGGGCCTGCACTGAGCAACGCGATGACTCACAGGTCTCGTTTGGTTTGTTCCGTTTCTACAGAAGGAAATTTCCTATGCTTAAGGGCTTTAAAGAGTTCATCATGCGCGGCAACGTCATCGACCTGGCGGTCGGTGTTGTCATCGGTGCTGCGTTCACCGCAATCGTCACTGCTTTCACCGACAGCCTGCTCGAGCCGCTGCTGAACACCATCGGTGGCGCTGAGGTCACTGGCCTCGGCTTCGAAATCATCAAGGGCAACCCGTCGACCTACCTTGACTTCGCAGCTGTCATCACCGCAGTCATCAACTTCCTGCTGGTCGCAGCGGTTGTCTACTTCGTCATCGTTGCTCCGATGAACAAGTTCAACGCGATGCGTGAGGCTCGTCTGGAGACCTCCGCTGAACCGGAGGTCACCGAGGCTGACCTGCTGACTGAGATTCGTGACCTGCTGGCAGAGCAGAACGGCAAGCCGAAGACGGAGCTGAACTAGCCTCTAGCTGCTAGTTGCAGGCTTCCGATAAGAAGCGAACTAACGCTTTTACACAGCGCTCATCCCCAATGGGGTGGGCGCTGTTTTGTCCAGTAGTCCGCATCAAAATCACGAGCATCCTCCGGGGATTCATCGTGATAGTGCACTGTGCGCGCAGTTTTCGCACTGCGCGACTGGGCAAAGTTTTTCGCCGGTGCACCTGCGCGGCGACGCTGCCTACGGCTGCCACTGCGCGGCGCGGCTTGCTCTTGCTCAGGCTGATTGGGCTGCTTAGCGTCGCCCATTCCTAGACGCTCCAGCGGCAGAGATCGTCAAGCACATGTGAGACCAGCGGGAGAATTGTCGCCATGCCATCGCGCACTGCAGCGCGAGACTCCGCGAGATTGACAATCACTGTCTGACCGGACACACCGGCCAAACCGCGGGACAGACCGGCATCCAATGCGCCAGCTCCCATACCGGAGTTACGAATAGCCTGCTCGATGCCCTGCAGTCGCACATCGAGAACCTTGCGAGTGGCATCCGGGGTCTTCGCACGAGGCCCAACACCAACACCGCCCACCGTAACGACCAAATCTGCGCCACCGACAACAGCGGTATCTAGGGCCTTCCGGATCTCACGCTTCACTGCACCCGTACTGACCACAGCATCGACCGAGTAGCCGTCTTCTTCCAACAGCTCAACCATGAGCGAAGCCGCACCATCCGGGTTCTCAAAATGGTCGCCCACGAGGACAACAAACGCATTTCGAACCTGGCCGTCGTCGTTGATAAGACGCTCCATCTCAGCGAGGTTGACGTCACTTGGCTCAGTACTCACGGTTTCACTCATCTGCTCTATCTCGCTTTCTCCCACAGCTTTTCACTCGAAGTTTCACTCGAAAACTCTTCTACAGATGGTGAGGTACTAACTCCACCACGCTGCCTATCAATCCTGGGCTTCTACCAAGGTGACATCGACCGTTCGCTCGTTGCCGCCTCGCTCATCTGTAACTGTAAGTGTGACAGAATCCCCAATCCGATGCGACCGAATAGCCGCAATTAGTGCAACGCCGTTGTCAAGTGTGCGGTCATCAACCTTGGTAATCAGGTCACCATCTTTCAGTCCCGCCTTATCAGCTGGGCCGTCTGGCGTTACCTCTCGCACCAGTGCACCACGTGCAATCGGACGCGAATCAATCTGGGCACCAATGACAGGCATCCGCGCCTTACCGGAATCAATCAGGTCTTCCGCTATGCGACGAGCCTGATTAACCGGAATTGCGAAACCAAGGCCAATGCTGCCCGCCTGTTCCGATGCCTCACTGTTAGAGGCAATCACGCTGGGCACACCGATGAGGTTGCCTTCCATATCCACTAGCGCTCCGCCGGAGTTACCCGGATTAATCGCCGCGTCGGTCTGGATTGCATCAATGACCGAGGACTGACCGTCTTCACCAGCGGCGGTCACTGGACGGTTTTTAGCGGAGACAATGCCCTGCGTAACAGTGGAGGTCAGTCCCAGTGGCGAACCAACGGCCACCACTTCCTGGCCAACCTGGACCTGCGAGGAGTTACCCAGAGAGATTGGGCGCAGCCCGTTAACACCTTCAATTCGAATAACGGCAATATCAGTCGCTGCATCCCCTGCAACCAGAGTTGCCGGGTGCGTGGTGCCGTCGGAAAGCAGGACTTCCATATGTGCGTCCGGACCTGCGCCTGCGACGACGTGATTATTCGTCAGCACCAGGCCGTCGGACGACAGAATGGAACCTGAGCCCGACGCCGTGCCCCGCTCCGAGACAGTGGTGATGGAGACGACACTGGGAAGGACCTTCTGCGCGACCTTCTCCACGGACCCCTCAGCTGCTGCTACCTGACGGGTTTCCGCAGGCTTATCCAGCGCGTTGTCCGCGGGAGCCGACGACTGCGAGTTGTGAACTACCCATGCGCCGACACCGCCACCAATACCGGCCGAGCACAGCATCAGGGCAGCGACTGCCAGCGCCCCCATGCCCTTAGCCCCCTGGGCACCCTTGGTCTTCTGCTGATTGGCCGCAACATCCCACTCTGAACCGCCTCCGTAAGCGCCGTTCGGCTGAGACGGGATGGTGTTGTAGTGGGAATTCTCCCAGCCGCGCTCGTCGGCAGAAAACTGGTTTGTCTCACCAGCATCCCCCATGGCACGGTTCTCGCTGAAGTTGTGAGATTGCGAGGAGTAGTGTCCCCGCTCATCTCCCCGCGAGGAATCGTTGAAAGAGTTGCTCATACGTAATACCTTGCACTGTCTGTCTAACAATTGGCTGAGAGCAGTCTGCGGTCTCGCCGATAATTCCCCGAATGAAACACCGAATCCCCGCCACACACTTCCTTAAAAGGCCGCGCGCAGCGGGGATTACATCAGCTTTGACGTGGGGTTATGCGTTTCTAGCTAGGCTCTTGAGCTGAATCGGAGTCGTCACCTTTTCCGCTGTGCGGACTGCCCGGCAGCGTTACTCTCATCAAGGCACCGCCATCATCGGACTCATCGGCAGTAATCGTACCCCCGTGGCGGACGATGACCGACTTCACAATGGCCAAGCCCAGGCCGGATCCAGGCATCGACCGCGACTGAATGGAACGGTAGAAACGCTCGAAGACCTTGTCTCGATCTTCCTTCGGGATACCTGGCCCCGAGTCCGCCACCGTGAATTCAGCAACAACCTCGCTGAGCGGCGTCAGACGAACCCGCACGGTGCCATTTTCTGGCGACCACTTTGCAGCATTGTCCATCAAGTTCAAAACTGCGCGACCAAGACCCGCCGAATCCCCGTAGACATACCACGGAGCTGTCTGCACATCGAAAGTAATGTCCGGACGACGACGCTCAACACGCGCCAGCGACGTGGAAATGATTTCGTCGACATCGACATGCTCAATAACCTGTTGCGGGCCATCTTCGCGTGCCAGATCAACCAGGTCACCGACCAGCGTCGACAGCTCTTCCAGCTGTGCGATGACGTCAGCTTCCAGATCCGCGCGATCCTCATCCGAGATTGCCGCTCCCGAACGGGAGGCCATCATCAGCAGTTCAATATTTGTGCGTAACGACGTCAGCGGAGTCTTCAACTCATGACCAGCATCTGCAACCAGCTCCGCCTGCTTAATGCGCGACGCTTGAAGTGCAGCCAACATCTCATTGAAGCTGCGGGTGAAGCGCGCAAGCTCATCGTCGCCCTCCACAGGGATTGGGCGCAGCTCGTCGGTTTCCGTCACCCGCTCCGCAGCAATGCGCAGCCGAGTGACCGGGCGCAGACCCGTTGTTGCCACCGTAATACCTGATCCGATTGCGAAGAGGATTCCGATAGCAGAGATACTCAGCAGCACTGCACTGAGCGCTTTCAAGACCGACTGCGTCGAGCTCAGATCCTGCGAAAGGATCAGCGTCGCACCGTCTTCGGAGCGGACGGCGTATACACGACGGCCGTTGTACTCATCGGTGCGAATCGATTCCTGTCGATTCCCCCGCAACACCGCAAGTTCGGGGCCACCAATAGAGATTGAGCCACCGCCTTTGCCCGCCACACTGCCGTGGGCAAAGTACACCGCGTCCAAATCGGGGTTCAGAATCCTGTTCGAGTCCGCTTCAAAGGAGGGGCCAATGGCAAACTCCGAAGCGTACGGTGACATCAGCAGCTTTTCCGCCTGGCTACGGAGGTTACTGTCCACCTCGCGGTATAGCGCTGCCTGCACAGTAAAAAATGCAGCCAGCGTCATCAGCCCCACCGACATCGCCACAATGAGCGCTGTCAGAATAGTCAGCCGCCAACGCAGCGAAGGGATACGCGAGCTCCGCGGCAGGCCGGGAAGCGATTCCCCTGCCATCGTCTCAGTATTCGCGGACTTCTCTTGCTTACCGACGGTACCTTGCCCCGGATTGACCTCCGTGGCAGAACGCTGATTTGATTGCACGCCACCGCCGGTCGAACGACGACGGCGCAACATCACGGTGCGGTCTCCCGCATCACATAACCGACACCACGAACGGTGTGAATCAGACGCGGCTCTCCCTCTGCCTCAGTCTTACGACGCAGGTAACCAATGTAGACCTCCAGCGCATTGCCGGACGTCGGGAAGTCATAGCCCCAGACATCCTCCAAGATGGCGGTACGGGAGAGTACACGCCGCGGGTTGCTCATCAGCAATTCCAGCAGCGCAAATTCTGTACGAGTGAGGCTAATGCGGCGTTCACCGCGGAAGACCTCACGAGTTTCCGGGTCCAAGGAGAGATCCTCAAACTGCAGAGTTGCGGCATCCTCCATCGCAGGCACTTCCAAAGCAGAACGACGAAGTAGCGAACGGACACGAGCGAGCAGCTCTTCCAATGCGAACGGCTTGGGCAGGTAGTCATCTGCGCCGGCATCAAGACCAGCTACGCGCTCGGAGACCGAATCACGTGCAGTCAACATCATGACCGGCAGATCATCGCCTTCGCTGCGCAGCCGACGGCAAACATCCAGGCCGTCCAGCTTCGGCATCATGACATCCAAAATGGCCAAATCCGGACGATCCTTGGCAATCTTTTCCAAGGCCTCTGCGCCATCCTCGGCGAGCTCGACCGTGTAGCCATTAAAAGTCAACGATCGCCGCAACGCTTCGCGTACCGCTTGATCGTCATCAACTACCAAAATCTTCATACTGCCCATTGTGCCTTGAAAATATAAGGTGAGTGTAAATGTGACACAGATTCTTCGTGAGAGTGCTCCCATAAAACCTGGCCATAGAACTGAAAAACCTCACCCCATCGCCGAGTACAAGCGATGGGGTGAGGTTTAAAAAGCTCTTTATCAACTGTTCCTTACACACTGAACGCGCTCTGGGCGCTCGAAGCGCTCTTCGGTTCAGCGAGGAACGTTGTCAGCATCCTAAAAGATGCGCGTTAGAACTTCTCGACGTCAACCAGGCCGAGCTGAACAGCCTTGGCGATGCGACGAGGAACGTTGTAGACGCGACCGTTTACCTTGACTTCCTGGAGAGCGACGTTGTTGCTCTTCCACTGGGAACGGCGAGCGCGGGTGTTAGCACGCGACATGCGACGCTTTGGTACTGCCATTTTCTTATTCCCCTCCTATTCTTAGTTCTTCTTCGCGCGGCGAATGCGGTTACCGTAACGGCGCTGGAACTTCTCGACGCGACCAGCGGTGTCCATGACACGCTGAGCACCGGTCCAGAACGGGTGCGACTCGCTGGTGACGTCAACGACGATCAGCGGGTACTCGTTACCGTCTTCCCACTCGACAGTGCGGTCGGAGGTGGCGGTGGAACGGGTAAGGAAAGAGTGACCCGTGCCTGCGTCCTTGAAAACCACCGGGTGGTAATCAGGATGGATGTCCTTCTTCATTAATTCTCGTTTCCCTCAGGATTGAACTTCAGGTCGCTTTCCCCCAGCTAAGAGTGAGAGAATCGTGCCTGAGTTGGGTACGAACACGACTTACAATGACACGCACCGGGTCAATATTTCTATAAACCGGCATGTGACACTCGATGGAATATTACAGGCTCGAGCCCGAAAATTAAAAAAGGGCCCTGCACTAACGCCCGTCGACAAGCACGAACTCTATGACGACACTCGAGAGTCGCACCGAGAAAACCACAGTGGAACAGCGATTAGGTTATCCCGCAACTCGTGTGTAAACTGTTCTCTCGCTGTTGTCTAGTTATTCGTTTACGCGCTCAGCGTCGAGTGTCAGTGGGCAGCGCCCCGGAAAAGGCCAGGTGGATTCCTCGGTTATTCAATAGTCCGGCGTGGCGCACCAGTGATGTCGGCATTGGGCGGCAAGGAAGCAAAGGAATCCCTATGTCGGCGATTTGCCAGGTTACGGGACGCAAGCCGTCTTTCGGCAAGACCGTGTCCCACTCCCACCGGCGCACGTCGCGCCGTTGGAACCCCAACGTGCAGCGTAAGAAGTTCTACCTCGCCTCTGAGGGGCGTCACATCACTCTGAATGTGTCCCCGAAGGGTCTGAAGACCATCGACAAGTACGGTATCGAGGCTGTTGTTGCTCAGATTCGTGCACGTGGGGAGAAGATCTAAAAAATGGCACGTAATGACATTCGTCCAATCATCAAGCTGAAGTCCACTGCGGGCACCGGTTACACCTACGTGACCCGTAAGAACAAGCGCAATACCCCGGACCGTATCACCATTAAGAAGTACGATCCGGTTGTCCGCAAGCACGTCGAATTCCGCGAGGAGCGCTAATTCATGGCTAAGAAGTCCAAGATTGCCAAGAACGAGCAGCGCAAGGAAATCGTCGCTCGTTATGCAGAACGTCGCGCTGAACTGAAGCGCATCATCAAGTCCCCGCACTCCACTGACGAAGAGCGCATGGACGCACAGTACGAGCTGAACCGTCAGCCGCGTGACGCGTCCCCGATTCGCGTCCGCAACCGTGACGCTGCAGATGGTCGCCCGCGCGGCTACCTCCGCAAGTTCGGTCTGTCCCGTGTCCGCGTTCGTGAGATGGCCCACCGTGGCGAACTCCCGGGCGTCCGTAAGTCCAGCTGGTAAGTCGAGGAGCACCAATGAAGCGCAATCACTCTAACAAGAAGGCGCGGATGGAGCAGTCCCGCCGCCCGAAGAAGAACCCGCTCAAGGCCGCAGGCGTTGAGAAGGTTGATTACAAGGACATTAACCTGCTCCGCCAGTTCATCTCTGACCGTGGCAAGATTCGTTCCCGCCGCGTCACCGGTCTGACTCCGCAGCAGCAGCGCCAGGTCGCTACCGCTGTGAAGAACGCCCGCGAGATGGCACTCCTGCCGTTCACCAGCCGCTAAAGATGGCTGGTCGGCGGGAGCCGATCATTCGAATACCCGCCGAAAGGCCTTATTTACGCGCTGGCCGCATGACGATACATGCGATAACAGCGTAAAACGGACTCAGTCCTTCCCCACCAAGGGGATTGGATTGGGTCCGTTTTTTATTGTCTAAAATATGCACTTATGCCCGCTCTCACCGAAATATTCACCGGCTTTGGTTCCGTCGCAGTACTGATCATTGTTGGCTGGTTGTTTGGGCGCAGTGAGATCGTCGATAAGCGGGCATCTTTTACCCTGAATATGGTCGTGTTCTGGATTGCGATGCCGTGCATGCTCGCGCACACGCTCGCGACGGCGGATTCGGCGAGCATCTTCGGTTCGGCGTTTGGCGTCGCGGCACTGTCGGCGCTTGGCACGGCGGCGTTTTACCGGATCTTTGTGGCACCCATGTTCAAACAGCGCGGCGCCGATGCTGTGGTCGGCGCGATGTCGTCGAGTTACAACAACGTCGCTAATCTCGGCGTGCCCATCGCTGTCGCAGTGCTTCACGACGCTACCGCCGTCGTCCCAGCCCTTATCTTTCAGATTGCCTTCTATGCGCCCGCTTCCATGACCGTGCTGGAAATCCTCACTAACCGCGGCCATTTCCGACCGCGCAATGTCATCATGGCACCGCTGAAGAACCCGATCTTTCTGGCGGCGATGGTGGGACTTGCGGTTAATGCGTTTGCTATCAAACTACCTCAGTTCGTAGCGCATCCAGTGGGGCTATTGGGGCAGGCCGCGGTGCCAATGGCACTTTTGGCCTTCGGTATTAGTTTGCATGGCATGCCGTTTATGGAAGCCGGCCGCTCCCCTCGTCGCGCCGTCGTGGTGGCGTCTACGCTGAAGCTTTTCCTGCACCCCGCGCTGGCTCTCCTGTTCGGCCATTTTGTCTTTGGTCTCAGCGGGCATGCGCTGCTGGCAGCTGTGATTATCGCCGGCCTGCCGACAGCCCAGAACGTCTACACCTTCGCCTCCCGTTTCGGCCGGAACCTTGAACAGGCGCGCGATTGTGGCGTGATTACGACAATCGCCTGCTTGCCGACGGTCCTTTTGTTCACCCTGCTGTTGAGTTAGGGGACTCTTCCCGACGGCCTGGAGAGAATCTCGTTACCCTTGGAGGCGTGGAGATTCTGAAGACACTTCTCGAGGCCGACCCGTCCGTGCCTCGTTTGACCTGTTATGACGAAACTACCGGCGGTCGTACTGATCTATCGGCCCAAACTCTGGACAACTGGGCCAGCAAGATCGCCAACATGCTGCACGATGAGTTCGACCTCGTCGCCGGAGACCAAGTATGGATTGACTTGCCGTTGATTTGGCAGTCCGCCTGCATCATCCTGGGCTGCGAGCGTGCTGGCGTCACCGTTAGCGATGAGGAGCCGCTGGTCGTATTCACCACTGTCAGCAACGTCAGCACGTGGGAAGAGAAGTTCCCAGATGCCTACCTCGCAGTGCTTACCGACGATCCCTTTGGCCGCGGTGTCGTGGAATGCGGTGATGATATTCCACCGGGAGTCATTGACTTTGGTCCGGAAGTTCGTTTCCACCCAGACGCATATCTAGGCGCAGGCCCGGACTCCGACCAAACCCCCGTTATTGGGGAAAAGTCGGCTGCAGAACTGCTTTCATCTGCTGGCGATTATGCGGACGAGATGCAGCTCACGCCCGGTTCCCGCGTCGTTTCCGACGGCTGGCTGGTGCCTGATTCTTCACAGGTCACCGCAGATAAATGGGCATGTAATGTGCTGTCGGCTTGGGTTCGTGGAGGTGCTGCCGTCGTCGTGCGCGGTGGCGATAGCGAGCGTGTCACTGCTATTTCTACGGCCGAAAAAGCCCGTGTGATTTAGTCGCAGCTGTCCCGTCGAGAAGCGCTCTAAGTAGTCGCGATAACCTGGAAACCGTGATTACCCGACCATATATTCTTGCGATTCTCGCCCTCATCAACGTCTTGGGCGCACTGGCTGTATGGGATCTGAGCCCATGGTGGTGGATTCTGATGGCCTTCATCCTCTTCCTGGATGTTGTGGCTATCTATGACATGCTTCAGAGGAAGCACTCCATCTTGCGGAACTTCCCGGTCATCGGCCATCTGCGCTACATGGGTGAGACCATTCGCCCTGAGATGCAGCAGTACTTCATCGAACGCAACTTCGACGGCGCTCCATTCGACCGCGATACCCGTACCGTGGTCTACGAGCGTGCGAAGGGGCTGTCCTCGAAGAAGTCATTCGGTACTGAGCGAAAGATTAATGCGCCCGGCTACGAGTACGTCCGCCACTCGATGGCGCCGAGCCAGCACGTCATCGAGGATCCGCGCGTAGATATTGGCGGTCCGGACTGCGCCCAGCCGTACTCAGCGTCTATCTTCAACATCTCAGCCATGAGTTTCGGCTCTCTGTCCCCTAACGCTGTCATGGCAATGAATAAGGGCGCGAAGCTGGGCAACTTCGTACAGGACACCGGCGAGGGCGCTATCAGCCCTTACCATTTGAAGTATGGTGCCGACCTCTATTGGCAGCTGGGTTCCGGTTACTTCGGTGCGCGTACCGAGGATGGCGACTTCGATCCGGAGCTCTTCCGCGAAAAGGCTAAGATTCCGCAGGTCAAGGCAACCTATCTGAAGGTTAGCCAGGGCGCAAAGCCTGGACTCGGCGGCATGCTGCCAGGTCACAAGGTCAATGAGGAAATCGCGGCTACTCGCCACGTACCAGTTGGCAAGGGTGTGATGAGCCCGCCGTACCACCGCGTCTACTCCACCCCGCGTGAACTTGTTCGGTTTATGGGCACCATGCGCGAGCTCAACGGTGGCAAGCCGGTCGGTTTCAAGCTGTGTGTTGGCTCCCAGCTTGAGTTCCTCGCCGTGTGCAAGGCCATGCTGGAAGAGAACATCACCCCGGACTTCATCATCGTCGACGGCGCTGAAGGCGGCACCGGCGCTGCACCGCTGGAATACTCCGACCGCGTTGGCCTGCCGCTTACCGACGGCCTGATTCTCGTCCATAACGCGCTCGTAGGTGCCGGTCTGCGAGATCGCATTAAGCTCGGTGCGTCCGGCAAGGTCATTACTGGCTTCGATATTGTGAAGCGCATGTGCATCGGTGCTGACTTTGTGAACTCGGCTCGCGGCATGATGATGGCCACCGGCTGTATCCAATCTCAGCTATGTCATACAAACACCTGCCCGGTGGGTGTGGCTACCCAGGATCCGAGCCTGTGGAAGGCCCTGGATGTCGACGACAAGGGTCAGCGTGTGGCCAACTATCACAATGCCACGGTCGCGGAAGCAGCTAGCCTATTGGCATCGATGGGCCTGAATAGCTTCTCTGAGCTGGGGCCGTCCCACCTGCTGCGGCGCACCAATGAGCAGGTCGGTGAGACCTACGCGGAGCTCTACAACTGGCTGCAGCCAGGCGAGCTGCTGAGCGGAACTCGCTTCCACAACTGGGCCGAAGCCTGGGAGACCGCCGACCCGGACACGTTCCACTACCCCGCAGTTCATATGCGCGGGTAGTTCGGGGCTGGTTGCGCGCCCTACTCACCCATCAGCTTCTTGCGCAGACGCTCGTCCTTTTCCAGGACCTGATCGCGCATGTTGGCCTGGTAGTTCTCCATCGCCACAATGAGCTCCGGGTAACCGGCCGAGAGAATACGCACAGCCAGCAGGCCAGCGTTCTTAGCGCCGCCCACACCGACGGTTGCCACCGGAACGCCGCCCGGCATCTGAACGATTGACAGCAGGGAATCGACACCCTCCAGGTTCTCCAACGCGCGTGGCACGCCGATAACCGGCAGCGGAGTGGCCGACGCAACCATGCCCGGCAGGTGTGCTGCACCACCGGCGCCAGCGATAATGCAGCGCAGCCCCTTGTCAGCGGCGGACTTTGCGTAGTCAATCATGCGTTCCGGAGTGCGGTGTGCAGAGACCACACCTACCTCAAAGGGAATTCCGAACTCAGCCAAGACCTCCGCTGCGGGCTCCATGGTCGGCCAATCCGAGTCCGACCCCATAATCAGACCGACCAGCGGACCGGTTACGTTGGCCAACTTCGGGCTTGCCACCTGGTTTGCTTCAGCCAATGTTGTCTCCTTGAGATAGCAATCTAATTCTTATACAGCGCCAGCCACCTATGCGGTGTAGCCGTCTGCCCACACGCCATCGACGATGTAGCCAGCAGCGAGGTTGGCAACCCGCCGGGTCTCCGCGATGCCTTCCGGGCTTGCGTCGTAGCCGCACAGGTTGACGTGCCCCAGCTTACGTCCAGGGCGCCAATCCTTCCCGTACCAGTGAATCTTCGCTGATGGGAAACGACGCCATACCTCAGCAAAACGCTGTGAAATAGGTACATCCGAGGCCTCATCGCCACCGAGCGTATTGACCATTACCGTCACCGGCGCAGTCGGGCGAGTGGAACCCAGTGGCATGTCAGCAACTGCACGCAGGTGCTGCTCAAACTGGCTGGTCTCACAGCCGTCCTGCGACCAGTGACCAGTGTTGTGTGGCCGCATGGCCAACTCGTTGACAAAAATCTCCGGATTGCCGTCAGCATCGACGGTTTCGAACAGCTCAACTGCCAGCGCGCCGGTTACTCCCAGCTCGGAAGCGATGGTCACACTGAGCTTTTCGGCCGCTCTCGCAAGGTCGTCGGCAAGCCCTGGCGCCGGGCAGATTGCCTCAACACAGATGCCGTCACGCTGCACGGACTCGAGGACCGGCCAGGCCTTGACCTCGCCCGACGGCGTGCGCGCACACATGGCCGACAACTCACGAACCAGCGCGACCTTCCGCTCGGCCATCAGCGGCACATCTTTGCCCAACAGCTCGTCGACAAGCGTGCGCAGATTCTCGCGGTCCTTCGGGAACCACACGCCGTGACCGTCGTAACCGCCGCGGCGAGCCTTCAGGCAGACGGCACCGTCAACGCGGTCGAAGAATGCTTCGGCATCCTCGGCGGACTCAATTGCAGCGTAGGCAGGTACTGGAGCGCCCAGTTCCTCCAGGCGCTGGCGCATCAGCAGCTTATCCTGCGCGTACAGCAACGCCGACGGCTGAGGCTGAACCGAGTAGCCCATCTCGGTCAGCTTGTTGAGGAATTCGGTGGGAACGTGCTCATGGTCGAAAGTCACGGCCTGCGCACCGGCGACAGCGCGCTCAACATCTTCCCAGACGTGGTAGTCGCCGATGATAACGTCCGCACACACCTGCGCTGCGGAAGCATCCGGCGAACCGGCGAGCAAACGGATGGACTGTCCCAGCTCAATGGCCTCAGTCTGCATCATACGAGCCAGCTGACCGTCACCAATCACCGCCACAACCGGCACGCCATCAGCATGCGCGGGATGCTGCGCAGCAGTTAGCGCTGCAGCGGAATTAGAAGTGGAATTAGTGGAGTTTTCAGGGGTATCCGAAGCAATCACACCCCTGATTGTAGGTTATGACCCAAAATTCTAAGTCAACCGGGAGACCAACTTAGCCACCTTACGAGAGCTGGGAATATCTTCCACAGCCAGCGGCGGGCCGAAACTGCGGGTGTGCAGATACAGCACGCCGCCCTTGCGATTGACCGCACGTACCGAACGCAGATCAATCGAGACCACCTGCGGGCGCAGAATGCCACGGCGCAGAATAATTCGCCTATCAGTTAGTACGAACCGCTCCCCCAACCAACTTAGTACCGGACGAACGACGCGCCAGAGAATAAGCCCCAGCCACGCGAAGAGCAGCAGCTGACGCACACCTTGCAGATCTCCCGGAGCAATCGCAGGGCCGTCGATAAAACCAATCAGCAACCAGCAGACGCCCGTGATAACCATGAGTTCCAAGAGCGGCCACACCAGCCGACCAAAAGTTGGATTGGTGTCCAGCAGAATTGCCTCGCGCGTGTCCAACTCATCATCGGGAAAGGTCATACAGCACTACCCCCGCTCCGAATCAGCCTGCGGGGACGCATAGCCGCCGTCAGTGGCACGAACATGGAACACGTCACCGGCCGCAACAAAGTGACTTGTGCCAGCTTCATCGGTGACGATCAATTCGCCGTCGGCACGCACGCCAACCGCCTTGCCCACCAGCACGCGATCCCCCGGCAACTCCACGCGCACGTTCGAACCGATGGTCGCGCACACCGCCTCGTAGTCCCGCAGCAGCTCCGCATCGCCCTTTCGCCACTGCGCTTGACGACGTCCCAGCGCACGCAGCACACCAGCGGAGATGTCGTCGCGGTCGAGGTTTTCCGCTCCCGCCAGGTATAGCGAAATGGCGTGTGGCACCGGCAGCTCATCTTCCTGCAGGGAAACGTTGACGCCGATTCCCGGAATGAGAATTGGCGGTGTCAGCGACGCGGCCTCCACCAGAATTCCGCAGAGCTTACGACCGTCAACCAGGACATCGTTCGGCCACTTCAGGGAAACGCGTTCAGGCGCAAGACCCGCAACTTCCACAACAGCATCGACAACTGCGAGGCCCGCGACTAACGGCAACAGACCCAGTTGCTCGGGTGCGAGCCCTTCCGGGCGCAGCAGCGCGCTGAGTGCAATGGACGCACCCTTCGGGGCCGTCCAACTACGACTCAGTCGACCGCGACCTGCGGTCTGCTCCGAGGCGATAAGCGCACTGAGATCTGCCACCTGCCCCAGTGCCGCCTGTTTCCGAAGATCAGCGTTGGTCGAACCAGTGGTTTCGACAACCTCAATGGAATTCCAGCCCGGCGCGGCTGCGCGCACACGCGTGGCGTCAAGAGGCTTGCGGGAAGCAACAATCCTGGGGTTGGTCATGCACAGCAGTCTAGCGCCATGGCCGGATTCACTGAGTCGTGACCTTTCTCAAGAGCTCTACAGCGTGAGAATCATCACAGCTCGCCTGCTTTACTATTTTCCTTCCCAAACACTACATTCCATAACATGACTATTTCCTCACGTTTGGCGGCGGAGCAACACACCACCGCTTTCCTCAATGAAGACCTTCTACGCCGACGCACTGCTGCACTGACTCCGATGGGGTCGCGGGGCTACGACAAGCTCAAACTGACTGAGCGCATGAATGCCCGCGAGCGCATTGACTACCTGCTGGACGAAGGATCTTTTGTCGAATTTGATGCGCTAGCCCGCCACCGCACTACCGCATTTGGGATGGAAGCCAAACGCCCCGCGACCGACGGAATCATCACCGGCTGGGGAACCATAGACGGCCGTGAGGTCTGCATCTTCTCTCAGGACGGCACAATCTTCGGTGGTGCACTCGGAGAGGTCTACGGCGAAAAGATGGTCAAGATTCAGGAACTTGCCATCACTACCGGCCGCCCCCTTATTGGCATGTACGAAGGTGCCGGCGCCCGCATCCAAGATGGCGCAGTCTCACTGGACTTTATTGCCCAGACGTTCCACCACAACGTTCGCGCCAGCGGCGTCATTCCGCAGATTTCAGTCATTTTTGGCGCCTGCGCGGGCGGAAATGCCTACTCCCCAGCACTGACGGACTTCGTTGTCATGGTGGAGGAAAACTCCCGTATGTTCGTCACCGGCCCTGACGTAATCGAAACAGTCACAGGCGAAAAAATCAGCCAGCACGAGCTCGGCGGCGCCGACACCCATATGGAGATCGCCGGAAACTCCCACTACACCGCCGCTAGCGAGCAGGATGGACTCGACTGGGTCTGCGATTTGCTCGACTACCTCCCCAACAACACAACCTCCCCCGCGCCCAGCTGGGATTCCGATGCCAGTGACGAAATCACCGACACCGATCGCACCCTCGACAGTCTCATTCCCGACAGCCCATCCACGCCGTACGACGTGCACGAAGTCATCTACGCGCTTTGCGACGATGCGGAGTTCCTGGAAATCCAGGAAAACCGAGCAGCCAATGTCGTGATTGGCCTTGGCCGTCTCAACGGTCAATCTGTTGGGTTTGTCGCTAATCAGCCCATGGAATTCGCGGGCTGCCTAGATATCGATGCAGCGGAGAAGGCCGCGCGATTCGTCCGAACCTGCGATTGTTTCAACATTCCACTCGTCTTTCTCGTAGACGTACCCGGCTTTCTCCCCGGTTCAAATCAAGAACACCAGGGAATTCTGCGCCGTGGCGCTAAATTGCTCTATGCGTATGCAGAAGCAACCGTTCCTAAAATCACCGTCACCATGCGCAAAGCCTATGGCGGCGCGTATTGCGTGATGGGATCAAAGGGGCTCGGCGCGGATGTAAATCTGGCTTGGCCGACGGCACAGATCGCCGTGATGGGCGCCTCAGGCGCAGTACGCTTCCTCCATCGTGCCGAGATTCGAACCGCCACCGAAGCAGCTCTCGCAGCAGACCCAGCGGCCGATAGATTTGGCACTCCCGAGAGTGTGAAAGAACTCATTGCTGAACTGGAAATGGGATACGAGCAACACATGCTCACGCCTTATCGTGCCGCCGAACGGGGGTTAATTGATGAAGTCATCCTCCCCTCCGAGACACGAACTCGAGTGATAAAAAATCTGCGCCTGCTAACTTCAAAGAAAGTACCGTGGCCTGCGCGCAAGCACGGCAATATTCCACTGTAAGAGCAGGCTTTTTGCTGTACAACGAGCTAGTCATTACCCCTACTTTTGTTAACAGCGATTGCCCCCAACTACCTCCCCCCCCGTTTTCGAAACGTAAACTAGTTGGTATGACGACTGCCGCAAATACATCAACCGGTGAAACCCCGGATTTGACCACTACTGCTGGAAAGCTGGCCGATCTGCGAGCCCGTCTCGCAGAGACCCAGGCTCCAATGGGCCAGGCCAGCATTGACCGCGTCCACGACAAGGGCAAGATGACCGCTCGTGAGCGCATCGAGTTCCTCTTGGACGAGGGCTCGTTCGTGGAGGTTGACGCTCTCGCACGTCACCGCTCCAAGAACTTCGGCCTCGACGCCAAGCGCCCTGTCACTGACGGTGTTGTGACAGGCTACGGCACCATCGATGGCCGCCAGGTCTGTGTCTTCTCGCAGGACGGCGCCATCTTCGGTGGCGCGCTCGGTGAAGTCTACGGTGAAAAGATTGTCAAGATCATGGATCTGGCCATCAAGACCGGTGTCCCAATTATCGGCATCAACGAGGGTGCTGGTGCCCGCATCCAAGAGGGCGTTGTTTCCCTCGGCCTCTACTCCCAGATTTTCTTCCGAAACACCCAGGCTTCTGGTGTTATTCCACAGATCTCCCTGATCATGGGCGCCTGCGCTGGTGGCCACGTCTACTCCCCGGCTCTGACCGACTTCATTGTCATGGTCGATGGCACTTCCAAGATGTTCATCACCGGCCCGGACGTTATTAAGACCGTCACTGGCGAAGAGGTCACACAGGAAGAGCTGGGTGGCGCTGGTACTCACATGAGCACCTCCGGTACTTCGCACTACACCGCCGCTGATGACGAAGACGCTCTGACTTTCGTTCAGGAATTAGTCAGCTACCTGCCGTCCAACAACCGCGCTGAGGCTCCTCGCATGGAGGCTGAGCCGTTCGAGGGCTCCATCGCTGACAACATCACTGAGACTGACCTCGAGCTCGACACGCTGATTCCGGACTCCCCAAACCAGCCGTACGACATCAAGGACGTCATCACCCGTCTGGTCGACGACGAGGACTTCCTGGAAATTCAGGAGGACTACGCACAGAACGTGGTCATCGGCTTCGGTCGCGTGGAGGGTCGCTCGGTCGGTTTCGTCGCCAACCAGCCGATTCAGTTCGCTGGCTGCCTCGACATCAAGGCATCCGAGAAGGCGGCTCGCTTCGTCCGCACCTGTGACGCCTTCAACATTCCGATCATCATGCTGGTTGACGTTCCAGGCTTCCTGCCGGGCACCAACCAAGAGTTCGACGGCATCATCCGCCGTGGCGCCAAGCTGCTGTACGCATATGCTGAGGCCACCGTCCCGAAGATTACCGTCATCACCCGTAAGGCCTACGGCGGAGCTTACTGTGTGATGGGCTCCAAGGACATGGGCGCTGACATCAACCTGGCATGGCCGACCGCTCAGATTGCGGTCATGGGTGCTTCCGGCGCTGTCGGCTTCATCTACCGCAAGGAGCTCAAGGCTGCTGCGGCCGAGGGCAAGGATGTCGTCGCACTGCAGAAGGAGTACGAGGCAGAGTACGAGGCCACCCTGGTCAACCCGTACATGGCTGCTGAGCGCGGCTTCATCGACGCCGTTATCCCGCCGAGCGAGACCCGCGGCCAGATCATCGAGGGTCTGCGTCTACTGGATCGCAAGGTTGTTAACGTACCCGCCAAGAAGCATGGGAACATTCCGCTGTGACCGATTCCAAAAACACCCCAGCAACCGAAGACAAGGACGCCGCTACAGCCCCGGCTGCACCGTTCATGTCCGTCCTCAAGGGCAACCCGTCTGACGCTGAAACTGCCACGCTCGCGCTTTTGTTCGCAGGTATGGCAGCAGCCGGCGGCGCCCCAGAGGACCGCGGCCCGCGCAACAACTGGGGTCGGCTGGAAGAGGGTTTCCACCAGCCGCACCAGCACGTACCGGGCACGTTCCGCAACGTCCATTTCTACTAGTACAGCTACCGCTTAGCGCGTAGTCGTTACCGCACGCTAGCTGCGTCGATTCGCTAGCACAAAGCGCCACCATCGGGTTTTCCGATGGTGGCGCTTTGGTTTTTGTTACTGCCTTAGCCTTGACCACTGCTTATTACTAGCGTTGTTCACCCAGCGACTCGCCATCAAACTCGTCATCGAGCTCCCGGTCCAGCCGACGCTGATCACGGTTGCGAGCTACCGGCCACACCACCTTGAACAGGAAATACACAAACGCCAGACCGATGGCAGCACCCACCACAGCGCCGGCAATGAATCCCCACGATTCCGATAGTGCCCCACCAGCGCTTGCCTCAGAGAGCAATTGCACTCTGATAAAACCAATCAGCCACAGCCCAATGACGGCTACGAGTGCTGCAATCTCGCCTTTTGTAAGACCATTAATCTTCGGCATTGGCACTTGACGTCGCAACCACCGCTGCGAAAACAGGAGTCCAACCAGCGGCATCAAGATGATTGCCACTGTCACGCCCACCATCTTTGGCTCTGGAATGAGCCAAATCAGTACCGTTGCAAGCACGTAGTTAGCCCACATCATCATTGTGAACCCGTACGTGTAGGACTTATGCAGCAACATCTGCTGATACTCATCGTCCACCGTGGCGCTGTTGCGTTCAATTACGACATCCGCATAGGACATTGTCAGTATCCTTCCTCACCAAAAATTTCTTCGACTGTTTTTCCCAGGACCTTGCAGATACGCAACGCCAAATACACCGAAGGCGAGTAATTTCCCCGCTCGATATTTGCAATGGTTTGCCGCGAGACCTCCACCTGCGCGGCTAAATCCGCTTGGCTCAGCTCCAACCAGCGTCGGTATCTCCTGACCTGGTTCGAACGTTCTTCCCCACTCATCTGTGTACTTTCTTTAACTTGATGTCCACTTTACTTTACATCACTAGAAGGCAGCTGCCATCTAAAAAAATCTGCCTGTTCTTACAATCGGGCCAACCCCACGCATGTTTGCCACAAAAATTAGGCTTTACGATTCCGCCCTCACTAAAATCACTAACTATGAGCAGCCCCCGAATCGTCTTGGCTTCCACTTCCCCTTCGCGACTGCACATTCTCCGCTCTGCAGGCATCGAGCCCATCACAGTAGCGCCCAACGTCGACGAGGATGCCGTAATCACAGCCCTTCCGGACGCATCGCCGGTACGCATCGTCGAGGAACTCGCGCAGGCCAAGGCACACGCTGCCTCTCCGGCCTACCCCAATGACATTGTCATTGGCGGGGATTCAATGCTGCTTCTCGACGGGCAGTTGCAGGGCAAGCCCCACACGGAAGAAAAGACCATTGAGCGCTGGCATCAACAGAGTGGCCGGACGGCTGAGCTGATTACTGGTCACTGTGTCGTGACACCAAAGGGCGAGCACCTTGAGGTGGCGATTACTTCCCTCGATTTCGCTGAAGTCCCAGAAGAGGACATCCGTGCCTACGCTGCGACGGGCGAGCCGCTGAAGTGCGCTGGCGCGTTTACTTTGGAGGCTCTAGGCGGCTGGTTTGTCGATGGCATCAATGGCGACTCATCCAGTGTGATCGGACTGTCGCTACCTGTCGTGCGCCGAGCTCTGTATCGCTACGGCTATTCGGTCTCCCAGTTCTGGAATCGGTAGGCATCGCAAGGACGTCGTAAAGCAAAAACCGCACCAAATTGGTGCGGTTTTCTTAGCTGTTGAGACTACTTGTTAGCAGCCTCAACGCGCTTGATGGCCTCCTGAGCAACAAGCTCCTGAATACCCATATCCAGCTCGGAGGTGAAGCCGACACAGGAGCAGTTGATCTCGCCGAGAACGTAAGTGTCCTCGCCGTCCTCGCCGTCTGCCAGCATGAAATCAGCGGTCCAGATTAGCGGGATATTGTCGCCACCGAGGTTCTCGGCAATGACCGGGCGAGCCTCAGCAAACATGTCGATGAGGTCCTGCCACTCTTCCGGCTTGTTGTAGGTGTACTTCGCGCCAGAGAACAAGGTTGCGGAGAAAGCGTCGCCGCCCTCGGCCGGCTTCTTGTGAACCACGAAGACCGGGTGCGGACCGACCAGCAGAATGCGAATTTCGCCTTCGGTGATGCGCGGCATGAAGCGCATGTCCACGAGCATGCCGTTATCGCCGATGATGTACTGGTCGCAGAAATCCATGAACTCGCCGAGCTCGCGAGTCTCGGTGTGGTTGTCCACGGCCTCGGTGCACTTCAGCTTGGTGTTCAGCGGCAGCGGGGTGCCCGGCTCAACGTTCTTAGCAACCTCTTCGTCAGCGATACGCACGCGCCAAATGCCAGATCCGGTGGAGCCACGGTTCTGCTTGAGGACGCGCTCGCCGTAGGACAGGGAGGTCGGGAAAGTGCTGTGGAATGCCTCGACGTCGTAGTATGCAGCGGTGTCAGACGGAACCAGGTCGGTGTCCTTGAGCTTGACCAGTGCGTCCTTTGCGCCGTAGGCCATCATTTCGCCCGGGGTGGACATACCAACCAAACCAGCGACCGAGAGACTGGTCAGAAGCTCGAAGTAGCCCCTCTCACCACCCGGGATGTTGCCCGGGTTTACGCGGGAGATGTAGCCGTCGAAGTTCTGGGAGACGTAGTCGTACAGGTCGTCCTTCCACTCCGGTCGGTAGTAGACGACCTCAGCGGACCAACCGGCTTCGCGGATAGCGTTGACGATTGGCATGGTGTCCTTGCGGTGTCCGTCGAAGTACTTGTCCGAGCCGCCCTCGATCTCGAATACAACAATGTTCTTGTGCACAGGCACTCCTTTTAAGAAAATACATGGACTTCCGGCACTCAATTGTCTCCGTAACGCAGCGAATACCCAGGCAGATAGCCCATTTCAGCCCATTTTCCAGTGATACGAATCAACACAGTTTTTGCGCTAACTCTCAGCTAAATTTTAGGGCACTACCTGGACTCCAAGCGCGCTGAAAACACTGCTTTTACCCCCAACTGTGAGGCGTATCCCAGGGTGGCCGCGGACGCAATTGTTGCCGTCGGAAAGCGCTCACACTGGGGACTATTCCGCCGTTCGCCACGCGACCCGTAAACTAGATATGCAATTGACGATAAACGTCAGAAAGTCCCACCCACCCAACTTGCGCCAAGGGAGTATCCGATGGCTGTTCCGCACGACCCGCACCCCCAGTTCCAGCAGTACGCCCACCCTGAGCGCCTCGTCTCTAGCTCCTGGCTTGCTGCCCGACTGGGCTCTCCCGGTCTGCGCGTTGTTGAATCCGACGAGGACTCACTGCTCTACGACATTGGACATATTCCGGGCGCGGTTCGCATCGACTGGCATCACGACCTTAACGATCCCGTGCGCCGCGACTATATCGACGCCGAAGGCTTTGCCGAGCTCATGCGCGAGAAGGGCATCTCGCGCGATGACACCGTCGTAATCTACGGCGACAAGTCCAACTGGTGGGCCGCCTACACACTCTGGGTCTTCGAGCTTTTTGGGCATCCCGACGTGCGCCTGCTTAACGGTGGCCGCGATGCCTGGATGACTGAAGAACGAGACACGAGCTTCGAGGTCCCCAATTACCCACGCACTGACTACCCTGTCGTCGAGCGCGACGACAAGACACTGCGCGCCTACTTCAGCGATACACGTGAGCTCATTGGAAAGGCTCCGATTATCGACGTGCGCACTCCGGAGGAGTATGCCGGTGCACGAACCCACATGGTCGATTACCCACAGGAAGGCGTCCTGCGTGGTGGCCACATTCCAACCGCGGTAAACATTCCATGGAATCAGTCCGTTCACCCGAACTCGCGTTTCCGCGATCGCGAAGAGCTCGAGCAGATTTACGCGCACGTCCAATTTGAAGATGAGGCGATTGTCTACTGCCGCATCGGCGAGCGCTCCGCGCACACCTGGTTTGTACTGCACCACCTGCTCGGCCACGAGAATGTTCGCAACTACGACGGCTCGTGGGTTGAGTGGGGCAATATGATTGGCATGCCCATTGCCCACGGTTCGGAGCCGGGAAGCCTGTAGGCGATCGACGCAACCGGTGGGCGCTTCCCCCACCGTTTTTCCAGCGTCAGCGGCTGACGCTACACCGGAGATTTAGTTTCCCCCTGCCGCCCCCAATCAAGGGGGCGGCTCTTGCACTCTTGGGTGATAATTTTAACCACAAACCTAGGTTTTTGGGCGGAAAATAGCCACTTCAGCTGCCCCCATGACCACTTGAACGCTGCTCAAGACCACAATCCCTACCCCCTTATGTAGCGAGCAAAAAGAGGTTGCTTACCGCACCTGTGACACAATGGAGACATTGGGTCACACGCTGTTAGCTACCGCGTGGTGAACCGCATTGCGGTTCACCACTCAGTTAACTGCAGTGCTGCTTGTGATTCCTACAAATGACTGTCGCAACCTTGCCCCGAGGGCCAATTCTCGGGGTGCCCACGAAAAATGGAGGATTTCGTGTCCGAGCAGACCACTGAAAAAATCACGAAGGTTCTCGTCGCCAACCGTGGCGAGATTGCCGTTCGCGTTATTCGCGCTGCGAAGGACGCCGGCATTCCTTCCGTCGCCGTTTACGCTGAGCCGGATGCGGACGCTCCTTTCGTGACCATGGCGGATGAGGCTTTTGCTCTCGGTGGCACCACTTCCGCTGAGTCCTACCTAGTTTTCGACAAGATTCTGGACGCCGCAAAGAAGTCCGGCGCTAATGCCATCCACCCGGGATACGGCTTCCTGTCGGAGAACGGCGACTTCGCTGAGGCTGTTGAGAACGCTGGCCTGATCTGGATTGGCCCGTCACCAGAGTCCATCCGCGCCCTGGGCGACAAGGTCACCGCTCGTCACATCGCGCTGAAGGCTGACGCTCCAATGGCTCCAGGCACCAAGGAGCCAGTTAAGGATGCAGACGAGGTCGTCGCGTTCGCTAAGGAGCACGGTCTGCCAATCGCCATTAAGGCCGCTTTCGGTGGCGGTGGCCGCGGCATGAAGGTCGCACACAAGATGGAAGAGGTCGCCGACCTCTACGAGTCCGCTACCCGTGAGGCCGTTGCGGCCTTCGGTCGCGGTGAGTGCTTCGTAGAGCGCTACCTGGACAAGGCACGCCACGTCGAGTGCCAGGTTCTCGCTGATAAGCACGGCAACGTCGTTGTCGCCTCCACCCGTGACTGCTCTCTACAGCGTCGTTTCCAGAAGCTCGTCGAGGAAGCACCTGCTCCGTTCCTGACCCCGGAGCAGGATGAGCGCCTGCGCCAGTCCGCTAAGGACATCTGCCGCGAGGCTGGCTACTACGGTGCTGGCACCGTTGAGTACCTGGTCGGCGCTGATGGCCTGATCAACTTCCTCGAGGTCAACACCCGCCTGCAGGTGGAGCACCCGGTCACCGAGGAAATTACCGGCCTCGATCTGGTCCGTGAGCAGTTCCGCATTGCCGAAGGCAAGGAACTGTCCATCAAGGAAGACCCGGAGATGCGCGGTCACGCTTTCGAGTTCCGCATCAACGGCGAGGACGCCGGCAGCAACTTCATGCCGGCTCCGGGCACCATCACCAAGTACGTCGAACCGTCCGGCCCGGGTGTCCGCATGGACACCGGCATCAAGGAGGGCGACGTCATCGGCGGCCAGTTCGACTCCATGCTGGCCAAGCTGATTGTTTGGGGCGAGACCCGCGAAGAGGCCCTACGCCGCTCCGCTCGTGCTCTGTCCGAGTACCAGGTTGAGGGCCTGGCAACGGTCATTCCGTTCCACCGCCACATTGTGGAGAACCCGGCGTTTGTCGGCGATGGCGAGAAGTTTGACGTCTACACCAAGTGGATTGAAGAGGAATGGGACAACCCGATTGCTCCGTACGACGGTGACTCCGACGCTGACACCGACACCGTTCCGGCTCAGAAGGTTGTCGTCGAGATCGACGGTCGCCGCGTCGAGGTAGCCCTGCCGGGCGACCTGGCTCTGGGCGGCGGCAACGCTGGTGCCAAGAAGAAGAGCAAGAAGAAGCGCGCTGGCGGTTCCAAGAAGGCCGCTTCCGGTGACGCTGTGGTTGCTCCGATGCAGGGCACCGTCATCAAGGTCAACGTCGAAGAGGGCCAGGAAGTCTCCGAGGGTGACACCGTGGTTGTCCTTGAGGCCATGAAGATGGAAAACCCAGTCAAGGCTCACAAGGACGGCGTTGTCACGGGTCTGGCTACCGAGGCTGGCTCAGGTGTCGGCAAGGGCGATGTCCTGATGGAACTGAAGTAGTTCTAAAGCTCTAAGCGGGGCTGGTTGCGATGGGATTCGCAGCCAGCCCCGCTTGATTCTTTTCAGCCCCTCCCCCGGCGCCCTTAAACACTGTTCAGGACGTCTAGAGTGGACGGTATGGAACCCATGGAAGTAAATGCCGGCCGCTTCTACTGCCGTCCGCTGCGCCACGATTCCCGCGTCGATGACGCCCCGGTCGCAACCCAATTACTCACAGAATTGGCCCCTGACTCCGTCGCCGAGTTCCTTCGGAACTCCACCACCGAGTGGGAAAACGACACCGCCTACCGCTTTGCGGTTGCTGAGCAGACGAACGTCGAGATGCTCGCACTAGCAACCGTCGAGGTCATCAATGCCGACCACGTCAGCATCACCGTCCGTCCCGCAGGCGATCCCGCACGCGTGTTGCCTAACGACGATCAGGTCCTCACCAAGGTAACCGTCGCCGACGGCGTCGAAGCCGCCGAAAAAGCCCTCCACCGATGGGCAGAGGGCTTCTTGGGCAAGAAAGTCAGCTAGCCGAACTGGCACCGCTGCGACTGCTCAGTCCTAGGCGCCGGAACGCAGCAGGTAGATATCCATAATCCAACCGTGCTCCGCACGGAGCTTCTTTTTCAGCTCCGCAATCTCTTCGCCGACGTCGCCAACGCGACCACGGCGGAGCGTCTCCAGCTCCGTTCCCAGGAATGCACCCCAGAGAATCTCTTCCTCCGGGTCCGCGTGCTCGAGCCAGGCTGCACCGCCATCGAGCATCACCACCGCATCCATGCCAGGCGCACGCTCCCCCAGGCGCCGACCAGTGGTAATCAATACCGGCTTACCAATCTGGTTCAGGCACTCTCCATGCGCTGCGGTCAGCGCGGAAATCGCCGTCACACTGGGGATAACTCGCGAGCGCACGTCCAGCCCAAGGTCGCGGACGCGCTGCAAAATCCGCAATGTTGAGTCATACAAGGAAGGGTCACCCCAGACCAAGAACGCACCGCGGCGCTTGCCCTCTCGTCCGAGGTGAGCGACGAAGGCGTCGGCAAGCAGCTCTGCACGGCGCTGATGCCAGTCACGGACGACTGCACCGTAGTTATCGGGCGTGCGGTCACGTGGCGGGTCGGGAACGGCAACGAGTTCGACATGCGGCGCATGCTTATCGACGATCGCCTGTCGCGCAGCCAACAAGTCCGCTTTGGCATCACCCTTGTCGAGAGCAAAAACTACGTCGACATCAGCAAGAGCGCCGATAGCCTCGAGCGTAATGTGGCTCGGACTACCGGCGCCGATTCCGATGACGTCTACATCGACATATCCGCTGTATACAGGGCTCTCGGCCTGAGTGCGGGCGGCGTCGTTTCGACTAGTGATTGGTCGGATCTCCCTCGTAACCGAACTGTTCAGCCATCTCATCTGGAGACAGGCCAGCCATCGAACCCTGGAGGTTAGCCGAAGCGGCCTGCTTCAAGTAAATCTCGCAAGCGTTGGCCATGTACTTGGAGTCGTACACGTTCATCTCCAGAATCGGAGTCAAAGAGCCATCATCTTCCATGCGCGAAACCAAAAGGTGCGGCTTGTCCGAGTCCGTGGTCATGGAGCACTTAATCTTGACACCGTTGACATCCGTGAAAGTTGGCTTAATCATATTGTCATCCTCCTCCAAAACAGCGACCGGAAAATAAGTAGCGCTGTTGCGACCGCAAGCGCAAGAAAGTCGCTCGTTATAAACCATGTTAGCCAGATTCCGGGCGGCACCGCCGAGCACAAAAGCACATGGGGGTAATAGCGAGCTTCCTGCATGTTTGCGTGTCAGGTCGAGGACCCAATTGCCACTAGAGCTCGCAGATGCGTTAAAGTGATGAAGTAATTTTCCGGCCGCCGAGAATGTGTTTTCACGGCTGTTTTACCCGGAAGATGATTGCCCTAGTAGCTCAGTGGATAGAGCACGGCTCTCCTAAAGCCGGTGTCGGAGGTTCGATTCCTCTCTGGGGCACAAATACCCTCGTGACCTTTTACATATAGGGCGCGAGGGTTCTTTGTTTTTCTCACGACCGGCCACTACGCCCCCTCCTGAGAACGCATCACCCAGCAATTTCCAGAAACACTTGTGTTAGGCTTACCTAATCACGTGGCGTGTAGACTTCCGCCAGTACAAAACAGCCCAAGACTTGTTGAAGGACAGTGACAACTATGGCTGGCCTAGCTAAAGCAGCAGCACCGAAGCGTAAGCCCCGTAAGGCACACGAGGCAACAGTTACTGGACGTCGCCAGATTTCCCCAGACCTTGTTCGTTTGAGCATGAACTCGCCTGCATTTGTGGGCAAGGAGCTGGAGTTTACCGACCATTACATCAAATTATTGTTTGTGCCAGAGGACGCTGATTACTCCTGGCCGTTCGATATTGCGAAAATTCGCGCCGAACAGCCGCGAGACAAACTGCCAATCACCCGCACATACACTCTGATTAATGTGGACTCCGAAACCGGCGACTTTGACGTCGACTTCGTCACCCACGGCGATTCCGGCCTGGCTGGACCGTGGGCACGCGTAGCCGAAATCGGAGACAAGCGTGGCTTCTTAGGGCCAGGAGGCGCATGGGGACCTGCAGCAGAATATGAACACTTTGTACTCGCCGGAGACGAGTCCGCAGCGCCAGCTATCAGCGCCGGACTGAAGCACCTCCCAGCAGGCACGACCGCAACCGCATACATCGAAATCGAGTCCGAAGATCGGAAGTTTGAGCTCCCAACCCGAGAGGGTGTGGAAGTCCATTGGGTCCTCCGCAACGGCGCAACCCACGGCACAGAGCTATCCCGCGCAGTGCGCGAGGCGGGCATTCCAGAAGGTAAGAAAACTAGCTGGTTCATCCACGGTGTCGCCGAGATGATCAAGGAATTGCGCCGCTTCCTCTTCGTCGAATCTGAGATCCCGAAGAAAGACGTTTCCATTTCTGGCTACTGGCGTATCGGTATGACCGAAGACCAGTGGCAGTCTTCTAAACGAGAATTCAACGCTGAGGTTGAGGCCGAGGAGGAAAGAGCCAGGGCCTGACGCTTGCTCGAACGTTAGCGCTCGCTACGCCTTTCAACAACGACGCGTTTTCCTGCCAACCAGTCGAATGGGTGCCAGCGGCAAACAGCAACCCAAATCATCAGGACACCAAAAAACAGTTCAACGTTTGGCTCAAAACCCGTAGGCAAGAAAATCAGCGACAATAGGTAACAATTACGTACCGCTGCCCGCCAACCTCTGTGCCAAGAATCGTCTCCTGATTCGAGCTCCGATGTTCCCTCTGGCTGAGCGACTTCGAACGGAGTTGCCCCAGAGTCTGCTTTCCGCGCTGGAACAACGTGTAGCAAAAATGCGCTTTTACCAAACGTCTGTTCACCGCGAGCCTCTGCAACCACGCGCACAAAGAAAAAGACAGCTGGGAATATGACACCATACAAAATCCTGAACTCTGGCGGACTCGGCAGCGCCCAGTTCGCCATGGCTGCTTCCCACGCAAGTTTGCCAAGTGCCACAATGATGGCAACAAAGATTCCTACAAGGAACGAATCCAGTATCCACGCGCCACTGCGCCGAGCGAACAAATCCGCATTACTCTTTACGGGGAATCGATTCGGGGTGCGCCGATACATGGGACACACGCTATCAAAACCACTTATGACTTCACAGACGAATTGCCTTTCCCTACCGCACCCGTTCTGCCACGATTAGAAGCATCCAGTATGCAAATCGAAAAGTCGACTGTATAGTTGCCGGTTGAATCAACCTATCTATTGGGTGTCAGCAACTACCTTGCCAATAACTCGGCAAGTTCCCCTATAGCTGGCACCCCCAGTGGTTTTTCAGGAGACCCTACCCAGAAAGCCGAGAATTAAACCACGCGACGCAGGCCCGAGAAGCCCAGAAAGTGAGACGGATGTGAATACGCGAACTCAGCTGTCAGCCGTACAGCACCCTAAACTCACTGCCGTCCGGCGCAAGAACCGCCAGCACTTGGCGCTGGCCTGCTGCTTCCTCACCTTCGCAGCCATGGCCACCAGCTGCGCCAACAGCGAAAGCGAGGAGGTTGCCGCGACGCAAACCTCGTCGTCAAGCCAACTTACTACGGTGTCGACGACGAATTCGCCGACGACGACCGGACCAAAGGTTCGAGAAGGCGGTACGCCGCGCATCGGGCACCTGTGCCCGAACCAGACCGGCGAAATACGAATGAGCGCCAACGGCCAGAATCTTGAATGCGCACAAGTCGGCGAGCAGGAAGTGTGGACGGTGCTGCAGCAAACCCCCGCGAACCCGACATCGCAGCAAATGTGGATCTCCACTACTCCGACGACCTCTGAGCCACAGCCTCAGGAACCTGAGCCGACGACTCCGAGCGAGAGCACAACGGAGACAAGTGAGACGGAGAGCTCGACGACCTCTGATTCTTCCACGCCTCCCGATACTTCAACGACTCCGACTACCTCCGGCGAGCCGACGGAATCGGAATCGGAGCAAGACGAGCAGCCAAGCGAAGATAATCAAGGGCTCACCGGCCTGTTCCGCTAGGTTCGTCTCGGACGGCGAGGTTCGTCGGCTCGGGACTTAGTTAGGTGAGGTGCGCTAGCTCGCCCTAAAACACCAAAATCCGCTGCAAAAATTCTGCAGCGGATTTTTTATTTACCCAACAGATACGAAGAGACGAACCTGAACAGATCTGAGCCCGCCACAATGCGGCGGAGCACCCGCGCTCCCCTACTTGCGGTGACGGCGATTGTAGAACGGCGTCGGAACGACGGTGGCGGTAATGTCGGCGCCTTCAACGGTCAGCTCCGTGCCAGTGGAGGACTGCCAACGCTGAACGTATGCAAAACCGATGGGGTGCCCCAAAGTCGGCGACACCTTGGCGGAAGTCAGCACGCCAACCTCGTTACCTTCCGCATCAATGAGCTTGGTGCCACGCTTCGGAGCTTCATCACCGGAGAAACGCAGACCAACCAGTAGCTCCTTCGACTGCGGACGATTAATCAGTGCGTTGCGACCAATAAACTGCCCCTTGGTCGGCCCCATGATGGACTTCAGGCCGGCCTCCAGCGGAGTGCGGTCTCGAGTCAGCTCGTATCCATAGAGCGGCATACCGGCCTCAAGACGCAGGGTGTCGCGGCAGGCCAGACCACACGGCAGCAGGCCGAGGTCAGCGCCGTTGTCAGCCGGATCCTCCGGGTTTTCCACCTTGCCACCTGCTGCAATGATTGCACGCCAGACCTCGACGGCGCGGTCAGCCGGCGGGAAGATCTCGAAGCCGTCCTCACCGGTGTAGCCGGTTCGGGCAACAATCATTTCCACACCTGCGACCTCGAGCAGAGTGCAAGAGTAGTAGTTCATGCCATCGAGAGTCGCGTGCAGATCCTGTGGCAACAGACGGCGCAGAAGCTTCGCAGCCTTCGGCCCTTGAATGGCCAGGAGCACATTCTTGTCATTCATGCGCTCAACCTCGACGTTGTAGCCACCAACGCGCTCGCGCAGCGTCGAGTACACATCTTCAGCGGCTGCGGCATTCTGCACCAGCATGAATTCGTGACTACCGAGGCGGTAAATGATGAGGTCATCAATAATGCCGCCGTCTTCCTGCACAATCATGGTGTACTTGGCACGGCCCAACGCCAGCGGCTTGATTGCCGAAATCAGGGAGTGTGCAAGGAACGCCGCCGCATCCTCACCAGTGACGCGGATGATACCCATCAGCGACAGGTCGAAAACACCAACGGCCTCACGCACTGCGTTGTGCTCTGCAATTTCCGAAGAGTAGCGGAACGGCACTTCGTAGCCACCAACATTGCGCATTTCTGCGCCAAGGCTTACGTGCTCATCATGCAGGGCGCTACGGAAAGAATTGTTGTTCTCAGAAGCGCCAGAATTGTCAGTCATACACACTCCAATTATTGCGGTGGGGCAAACCAGATTGTTACCTTCCCACCTTATATCTAAGACTCCGCGCTCGCTTCCGCGAGCCCCTGCGGAGCCAGGGCAACAGGCCCGTCCATTAACTATCATGCACTGATTCGCACATGCTTGACGACGACCCCGCGGCCACCACAAAGGCCCCGCTACCAGTGACGGTAACGGGGCCCTTGCATTTGTCTATTCAGTTAATTGCGATTAGCTGAGCTGTTCGGGCAGCGTTGCCAGCCAAGGACTCAGTGGTTATTAGTGATCAACCGCAGCCTCGGTGCCAACACCGGTCAGGGAGCGAACTTCCATCTCAGCTGCCAGGTCATCGAAGTTATCCGGCTTGCCCATGTAGGTGGCGATGATGCCAGCCAGGAACGCCAGCGGGATTGCGAGCAGACCCGGCGAGGTCAGCGGGAACCAGGAGAAGTCAACCGACGGAATCATCGAGGACTCGCTGCCGGAAACTGCCGGGGAGAAGATAATCAGAACCAGCGAGGCGATGACACCGGTGTACATGGAGGCAACTGCGCCTGCGGTGTTGAAGCGCTTCCAGAACAGGGACATCAGGATGGTTGGTACGTTTGCGGATGCTGCCACTGCGAAGGCCAGCGACACCAAGAAGGCGACGTTCTGCCCCATGGCCAGGATGCCGAGGATAATGGCGACAACGCCCAGCACGATTACGGTAATGCGGGAGACACGAACCTGCTCGGCTTCCGTGGCCTGTCCCTTGCGGATCACGGCCTGGTAGAGGTCCTGGCCGACAGACGCGGAAGCGGTAATTGCCAGACCAGCGACCACGGCCAGCACGGTAGCGAACGCCACTGCGGAAATCACTGCCATGAAGATGGAGCCACCGATTTCGAAGGCCAGCAGCGGAGCTGCAGCGTTGGCTCCGCCCGGGGCGGCGTTGATTCGGTCCGGACCAACAAGTGCGGCGGCGCCGTAACCGAGTACCAGGGTCAACAGGTAGAAACCACCGATGAGGATGATTGCCCAGGTCACGGACTTACGAGCTTCCTTTGCAGTCGGCACCGTGTAGAAGCGCATGAGCACGTGCGGCAGACCAGCAACACCGAGGACCAGTGCCAGGCCCAGAGAGACGAAGTCCAGCTGCTGAACGAAGGAGCCGCCGTACTTCAGACCCGGCTCAAGAATGGCGGAGGCTTCGTAGCCCTTCTCGGCGATGTGATCCGAGCTCGCGTGCATGTCCACTGCGTCCTGCAGGAGCTGGGAGAAGTTACCCTTAACGCCAACCAGGATGATCAGGGTCATGATGATGACAGCACCGACCAGCAGGACGGCCTTAATCATCTGCACGTAAGTCGTGCCCTTCATACCACCGATGAGAACGTAAGCAACCATGATGATGCCGACGACCGCGACAACGATGGACTGCTGAGTGGAGTCGTGAATGTTGAGCAGCACGGCGACCAGGGAACCTGCACCGGCCATCTGCGCGATGAGGTAGAACAGGGTCACCGCGAGGGTCGAGATAGCAGCCGCAGTACGTACCGGGCGCTGCTTAAGACGGAAGGACAGCACGTCGGCCATGGTGAACTTACCGACGTTACGCAGCGGCTCTGCAACCAACAGCAGCGCGACCAGCCAGGCTACGAAGAAGCCGATGGAGTAAAGGAATCCATCGTAACCAGTCAGCGCGATGGCGCCGACGATACCGAGGAAGGAAGCCGCCGAGAGGTAGTCACCTGCAATGGCAAGACCGTTTTGGGTACCGGAGAACTGTGCACCACCGGTGTAGAAGTCCGATGCTCCCTTGTTTCCGCCCTTGCCCACTCGAGTAACGATGAACATGGTCGCAACAATGAAGGCGACGAAGACCGCGATGTTGAGAATCGGGTTACCTGCTGCTGCAGTGTCATCTGCAGCAAAGAAACTGGTCAGCATGTCTATGCCTCCTTCTTTGCGACGATTTCAGCGATTTCTCCGCTTTCCAGTGCCTCGCGCAGCTCTGCCTGCATCGGCTCGAGCTTCTTGTTGGCGAAGTTGATGTACACCCAGGTGATGGCGAAGGTGGTCACGAACTGGAGCAGACCAAGGACGATGCCCAGGTTGATATTGCCCAGTACGGGAGTCGCCATGAGGTCTGGCGCGAACGTCGCAAACAGAACGAATGCGATGTACCACACCAGACCTGCGACGGTCATCGGGATGGCGAAAGAACGGAATGTAGAGCGGAGCTCTTGGAACTGCGCTGAGTTTTGCACGTAGCGGTACTCGGCCGCCTGTGGCTTATGCCGGTCTGCCGGCAAGGGAGTTGCGGACACGGGCTAATCCTTTCCAGGAAGTTATGCAGGTGTTCGTAATGAGGTCCAGCACAGCCACCCCGAGGGTGTGCCATGCACCACATTTTTCATTATGTGTGGAAACAAAGTTACCTGGAACACAGTTAGCAAAGAAGTTAAATGCGGCTAACTACTTCTCAGCGAGCCTTAAGGCACCCCCAAAAACGCCATTACCTGCATACTTAGGCGCCGTTTTTACTACCCCCATTTACGCCGTTGTACTCGTGTTCTCCGCTTCTTCCGGAAATGGCTTACTCTGACGCCACCACCACAGCGCTTCGATAATGACCGCGCCGATGGCCCCCACGATCAGCGCGGGAATCAACAGCTCCCGCCCTACCCAGTACAGATTAAGCACTGTGGCCACTGGACGAACCGAGAAGATGAACAGGTAGGCTCCTGCCGATACCGCCAGCAACAGAACCTTCCACCAGGTGTATGGCCTAGCCACGACCACCAAAACCCAAAATGCCGAAACAATCAGCACAATGAGGGTCGCAGTAGACGCCTCCCCTCGTGCCGCATCGCTGGCGTCGACTCCCGGGTTTGCCCACAACCAAAACATGAAGGTCAACAACCCCACCGTGATGCCCGCCGGTATCGCTAAGCGCAACACGCGCCGCACGAAACCATCGCGCGCACGCTCCAAGTTAGGAGCCAACGACAGCACGAACGCCGGGATTCCAATTGTGAACCAACCCGTAATCGTCACGTGAATCGGCTCGAATGGATAATCCATCCCCCACAGCCCCACAGCCAGCGCCAGCACCACCGAGTAGATGGTCTTCGTCAAAAAGAGGTTGGCCACACGCTCGATATTGCCAATGACGCGACGCCCCTCCGCCACAATCATCGGCATCACGGCGAAGCGATTATCCAACAGCACCAACTGCGCAACCGAACGTGTCGCCGGCGCCCCATCCCCCATAGCCACGCCCAGGTTCGCCGCTTTCAGCGCCAGCACATCATTGACACCATCACCGGTCATCGCCACATGATGCCCCCGCGACTGCAGCGCATGAACCATATCGCGCTTATTCTCCGCCGTGACACGGCCGAAGATCTGCCGCGACTCCACAATGTCTGCGAACTCGTTGCGGATCTCGGTGGGCTTGGCTTCGCTATTCTCATCGCGGCTGACCGGAAGCTCAGACGCATCGACAGGATTGTTAGCCCCCTCCATTTCCAGCTCACGTGCAACAGCCCCCACGGAGCGGTCATTGTCACCAGAAATGACCTTGACCTCGACGCCTTCTTCATAGAAGTAGGCCACCGTGTCCGCCGCATCTGAACGCACCTTCTGCCCCAGCACGACAAGTGCGACTGGCTCCAACTCCACCTCGCCACTCTTCCGCAGCGCACCGCCGGGCAGGTCATCTGCCCCAACTGAGGTCCGCGCGAGCAGGAGCACACGAAGTCCTTCCTCCATAAGCTCCCGAGCTTTCTGCATGCCGACCGCGGAGTCGTCGACAAGCACATCGGGCGCGCCGAAAACCCACGTCGCACCGCCGTGATACGTCAGCGCCGACCACTTATTCGCCGAGGTAAAGGGGCGGGTTTTGGTTTGTTCATGCTTTACGACGCCCCCTGCGTCCGCAAGCCCCTCGAGCAGTGCACGAGCCGTTGCGTTGGGGCGATCGTCGAGCTTGCACAGATCGATGAGTGCGGAGTCGACCTCATCGCGGGAGGTACCGTCACCCGATACGATGTCGACTTCCACTAGCTGCATCGCATTTTCGGTGAGCGTGCCAGTTTTGTCGACACACACGGTGTCGACACGCGCGAGACCTTCGATGGCGGGCAACTCATTGACCAGCACTCGATGTCGCCCCAAGCGCACCACCCCAAGGGCAAATGCGATGGTGGTCATGAGGACAAGCCCCTCAGGAACCATGGGCACCAGCGTGGCGACCATCCCCAGCAGCGCATCGTTGAAATCATCGCCGGCGACAAAGAGCTGCGTATAGATTGCCAGGGCGCCGACGGGAATGAGAATCCAGGAAATGTAGGTCAGGATCTTGTTGATGCCGCGGAAGAGCTGGGAATCAGTCAGCGTGAATTTGTTGGCCTCAGCTGCGAGCTTGGCGGCGTAAGCCTCCTTGCCCACTTTGGTGGCCTGATATCGCGCCGACCCCACCACGACCGAGGAACCCGAGTAGACCATGTCCCCAACGCTCTTATCGACGGCATCGGATTCACCGGTGAGAGAGGACTCATCGACAGCCACGTCAGAGGCGTAGCGGAGAATACCATCAACGACGATTTGGTCACCGGGACCAACCTCGATGAGATCGTCGAGGACGACGGACTCGCGGTCGATCTCGCGAGCAGGCTCCCCGTCGCGAATGACCATGGGTTTTGCACGGCCGACAATGGAAAGCTTGTCCAGTGTGCGCTTGGCACGCAGTTCTTGGATGATGCCGACGATAGAGTTGGCGATAATCAGCAGACCAAAGGCACCGTTGACGATTGAGCCGGTATAGAGCACGACTGCGAATAACACAGCGAGAATACCGTTAATCCGGGTAAACACATTGGCACGGATAATGTCCCACACACTGCGCCCGGATGTTGGCGGCAGCTCGTTGACGTGCCCCAACTCGATGCGTTGCTGGACCTGCTGTTGAGTAAGACCACTGTCGGGAGTTTTCCACGAGCCCATGCCTGCCTACCCTATTCGCCTAATTGCTGAACCTATTCGACCTATTTGCCAATGAAATTTGGTTCGCGCTTTTCGGCTCGCGCCTTCGATGCCTCCGCAGCATCCTCGGAAGCCCACACCGTGTCGTAGAGCTCCTGCTGGTAGTCCTTCAACGGGCTATGTGTCTCATCGTCGTTGAGCACTGCCTTGTGGTAGGCCAGCGACAGGGGCGCGTAGGTGGCGATACGAAGCGCTACCTCCTCCGCCTTGTCCGGACCACCAAGGTAGGAAGCCAGACCACAACCGCGGGCGGCTTCCTGATCCATGCGCTCGGCCGCCAACAAAATAGTGCGGGCGCGGGCACCGCCGACGAGTACGCGTACGCGGCGAATTGTCCAGGCATCGACAGCGATACCGAGCTTGACCGGCGGAATCATAAACCAGCCGCGCTCACCCACGACGCGCAAATCGGCCGCCATCGCCAGCTGCATCCCAGCGCCGACAGCCGGCCCCTGCACATCCGCTATAACCACCAGACGGCTGGCCTCGATTGTGCGCAGCATTCGACGGAGCTGTTCGTGGAAGGAATCTTCATGGTGCTGGCCACTCAGGTCGGCGCCCGCACAGAAAGCGCGGCCTTCGCCGCGCAGCAGGATAACGCGCTGCTCTGGAACCTCAGCGGCAGCTTCCACCGCATCGGCGATGTCACGACACACGTCGGCAGTCAGGGAGTTGCGCTTATGATCTCGGTCGATGGTGATAGTGACAATTGCGCCGTCGGCTTCGACGCGGATTTCAGATGCTGGGTTCGTCATAGCATTTAGGCTACCCGCGAAACACCAATAGTGATGGGGCTATAAGCAAATCTAAATTCGCTTATTCGTTGCCGAATACCCGCGGGTCGCCGCTCAGGCGCCCGTCGGCACGCGCCATCGACGCAATCGTTTCCATGTCCTCGTCGGTGAGTTCAAAGTCGGTGACCTGAAAGTTCTCCTTGATGCGCGACGGCGTGCCCGACTTCGGGATGGCCACGATGCCACGCTGAAGGTGCCAGCGGATAGCAACTTGGGCGGGAGTTTTACCCAGGCGATCTGCGATTTCAGCAATCGGCGAGCCCTCAAAGTACTTCGCGCGCCCCAACGGCGACCACGCCTGCGTGACAATACCGCGACGACGATCGTCTTCAACCTGCTCATTCTGCGGGAACTGCGGATGCAGCTCAATCTGGTTGACCACCGGAGTCTCCGAGAGCTGGTCGAGCACCTCTGGGTAAAAGTTCGCCACACCAACCGAGTGAATCAGCCCCTCACGCTTGAGCTCCAGCAGCGTATCGAAACACTGCCCAAACGTCCCCTGCTTCTCCACCGGCCAGTGCACAAGCACCAGGTCAACGTAGTCAAGGCTGAGCCGTTCTAAAGATGCCCGCACGGACTCGCGCGTCGCCGCCGACCCCTGCGCATCGTTCCAGACCTTCGTGGTCACGAAGATATCTTCACGCTTTACGACGTTCGCAGCGACCGCATCAGCAATACCCTGCCCAACCCCTCGCTCATTGCGATAGAGCGATGCGGTGTCGATGTGGCGGTAGCCGATTTCCAGGGCGTAGCGCACGGATTCGCGCGCCTGCTCATCGTCAAGCTTGTAGGTACCGAACCCCAGAATCGGAATGGCGTTGCCATCGACCATTTCCACGTTGGCAATTCCGGTTGTCGCTGCATCGTACTTCAGATTGAGTGTGGTCATGCCAACCGAGTGTACGGACTGAAAATTTTTTAGATTTTTTCTACCCCGCTGACCTGCGGTTTAGAAAGGTGAGTGCGCTTCATTTTGTTGCGAACAGTTGACGTAGCGTTGTGTTTATATAACACTTTGGAGTGTGTCCCCAAAGATTAAACCCAAAGAACCGATATTCAACAGAATTTCAGTGCTGCGGGCAGAACACGGACTCAGCCGAGCCGAACTAGCCAAACAAGTAGAGGTCAATCCTCAAACGATTGGCGCGTTGGAGCGAGGTGACCACTACCCCAGCTTGGATCTGGCATTTCGCATCTGCGCGGTGTTCGATCTCCCCGTTGAGGCGGTGTTTTCTCGCGAGGAATTCAAGCCCATGTCCTCTGCCCTATACCGAAAGGAAAGCTAACGATGCCAGCTATTCGGACTGAAGACGCAACACCGAACTTTTTCGAAAAGCTAGAAGCCCGGCGCGAAGCGAAGTACACAAAGCGTGTCGAGCAGATGTCGAGCTGGTTGCCCAAGTGGCGCAACCAGGCGGCGCGGCGGAAGCTGGTCATCGCATTCGAGGTGTGCCTTGTGCTGATGCTGCTGAGCGGCATCGCGCTTCTCGGTAGCCTGACCGATATTTTCCCGGGATGGCTTTCTCTGCTCTGGCCAGTGATTTCCCTCATTATGGTCGTCGTCTGGACCAGCCTCAACATCACAGTCGACATGGTTGACAGCGCACCGACCTCGCTACTGGACGAATACCAGCAGGAACAGATTCTGAACCTGCGGGGGCTGACATATCGCTGCTTCACCTACTTCGGCTTGGTGGCCTTCCTTGCTCTCGTTCTGGTGGGCACCTATGTCCTGAACGCGCAACCTGACTGGGGACGCTACATTCCGTACAGCTTCGGAATCTTCGGAATTATCGCTTTCCTCTACATTTCCACGCTGCCCACCGTCGTCTACGCCTGGAATCTGCGCGACGACTAGTACGGGCTCAAAAACTCATATCCCTCCTCTGCCCTTCACTCCTCAATCTAAGGATCACCATGAACAGCCTCATTATTGACGGGCTTGAGAAGTCCTACGGAGACCTGCAGGTTCTCCGTGGCATGAGCTTCCAAGTTCACCCTGGAGAAATCTACGGCTTCGTCGGCTCTAACGGTGCCGGCAAGACCACCACTATGCGCATTGCCCTGGGCGTGCTGGCCACCGATAAAGGCGAGGTGCGCATCGGCGATACCTCGATGAATGACTCGCTGCGCCGCACGATTGGCTACATGCCAGAAGAACGCGGCCTCTACCCCAAGGCTGAAGTCCGCAAGCAGCTGATTTACTTTGCTCGCCTACACGGTGTGCCCACCAAGCGCGCGGAATCCAATGCCGACAACTTGTTGGAGCGCCTCGGTCTCACCGAGCGTGCCAACGACAAGGTCGACACGCTCTCGCTCGGCAATCAGCAGCGCGTGCAGCTGGCAGCCTCCCTCGTCCACGACCCAGAAATACTAGTCCTCGACGAGCCCTTCTCTGGTCTCGACCCAGTTGCGGTCAAGGTGATGAGCTCCGTACTCAAGGAGTACGCCGACCGCGGCACCCCGATTGTGTTCTCTTCCCACCAGCTCGACCTTGTCGAGCGCATGTGTGACCGCGTCGGCATCATCCGCGACGGCCGCATGCTCGTGGAAGGCACTGTTGATGAGCTGCGAGCACGGGGCCCACGGGCTTTCGTCGTCAAGCTCGATGGTGCGCCCCAGGATTGGGCGACCTCCGTCGAGGGCGTGACAAGCGTGGAGCGTGATACCCATGGTGCCACCGTCGTTCACCTCGATTCCAACGCCCCCGCCGACACCGACCAGAAGCTGCTACACAGCGCGATGGCAGCGGGAACGGTCCGTTCGTTTGGACCTCTGCAAATTCCACTTACCGAGCTCTACCAGGAGGCCGTACAGCAATGAGCACCAACACTTACAACGCCTCAACGGCCGTCAAGACTGTTTTCGTCCGCGAACTCCGCGAGCATCTGCTGAAGAAAAGCTCGCTAATCACGCTCATCATCATGGCAGTGGCGGCCGTCGGCGGTATCTTCGTTGCCGACTACATGACCTCCAAGTCCGATAATGACACCGTAAAAATCGCGGTCGTCGGAGAAGCGCCGTTCGCGGACTCTCTCGCCGACGCTACCGCCGAAATAAAGGATGCTGAAGGCGCGGATGCCGCAGCCGGCGCATTTGCCACAGCATCGCTCTCACCGTTGGAGATTACGTCCGCGGCAGACGACAAGGCCGCTCGCGCTGCCGTCACCGACGGCGACGCCGACGCCGCTCTCGTCCCCGACACCGCAGAAGGCAAGGAGGGCTCGTGGAAGCTGCTTGCCGACGACGCCCCATCCTGGCTGGCCCCAATGCTGCAGGAATCGCTGCAGAAACAAAATGAAGCCATGCTGCTCAGCGAAAACGGAATCAACCCCAGCGAGTTTTTCTCCAAGACTCAAAGCGCAGCCGTGTCGGTGGAGTCGCTGGATGAAGCCAAAGACGAGAAGATGCCCGCAGTGGTCATCACACTGATTGGTGTGATGGTCATGATGACCGCCATCCTCGTCTTCGGCGGCGCGGTGGCCACCAGCGTCATCGAGGAGAAGTCCTCCCGCGTCATCGAGATCATTCTCTCGACCGTTCGCCCGGCGCACCTGCTGGCTGGCAAGATCCTCGGCGCCGGTCTGGCTGGCATCATCATGATGAGCGTGCTGACCGCCAGCGCCGCAGTTGCCCTCATGATTACCGGATTGGCGGAGAGCTTCGATGTGCCGTGGTCCGCAGTCTGGCTGCTGGTCCCGTGCTTCATCCTCGGTTACTTCTTCTTCGCCGCGCTGTATGCAGCCTCCGCATCCTTGGTCAGCCGTATGGAAGATTTCCAGGGCGCACAGATGCCGGTACTGGTGTTCTCGCTGATCACGATGTATGTTCCGCTGTTTGGCTGGAGCAAGCTGGACTCTACCGTCATGCAGATTGCAGCGTGGATTCCACCGGTTTCCATCACCACTGCCCCGATGCAGTACGCCGTTGGCAACTTCTCCGCACTCCAGTTGGCGGCTTCGCTGCTAATCATGGTTGTGGGAGTAGCCGCAGTCATCGCACTCGCCGCCTGGATCTACCCGCGCAATGTCCTGCGCACCGGTGCCGCGGTCAGCTGGAAGAAGGCTCTGACAGCCAAGAGCTAGCCCCAGCCCTGCCCAAAAGAGCGTGGCTCCTTCGGCCACGGTCACCTAAAACCGAATAATCGTCAATCGCGTAGTTTGCTCAGCGCACCTTATAGGCCTTTGCGCAGCGCACCTTATAGACCATGGTCCGCCGCAAACTTCGCGATTTTTCCTGTCTCGCCATAGGAGGTCTGCGCCCCCACGCCTGTCGCCGCATGAGCCGAGACCACCGCCGCAAGACGAGCTGCCGTCACCACATCATCGCCCGCGGCCAACGCGGTGAGGACCGTACCCATGTACGCATCACCGCAGCCCGTGGTGTCCACGACCTCGATGGGCAGCGCTGGAATGCGAGTGACTGCCACCTCGCTTTCCGACGTCCTCAAGACCGCAGACCCCTCCCCGCCAAGTGTGACAATGGCCGTGGAAATCCCGTGTTCGTCGGCAAGCGCGCGCCCAACCGCATCCCACTGACCGTGCTCGCAACCGGCGACCGCGCGCTCGGAGCCGATGATGGCTGCGAGTTCGTGCTCGTTGACAATGAGGACATCGACCAGCGCGAGCAGATCCTCACTGACCGCCCGAATCGGCGACAGGTTGAACACCACCGGCACACCCGCATCGTGGGCAATCTGTGCGGCGGCCAGGACAGCCTCATCACAAATCTCCAGACACAGACCGAGGCACCCAGCCCGCTGAATCTTGTCCGCATGACTGCGCACCATCTCAGCATCGACTTCACCATTGGCGCCAGCGGAGATGACAATGAAATTCTCCGCCGCATCATCAACGACAATCATGGCTGTACCAGTGGCAGAGTCGACGGTCTCAACTGCAGAGATGTCCACGTGAGCGTCGGTAAGCGCGTCGCGCAGCAACTGCGCATTGGGATCCGAACCGACCGCGCCGACCAGTTCCACGGCCGCGCCCAGTCTTCCAGCCGTCGCCGCCTGATTCGCCGACTTACCGCCCGGCAGAATGCGCAGAGGACTGCCCTCGATAGTCTCGCCACCATGCGGCAGGCGCTTCACGGTGACGGTCAGGTCTGCGTTGATGGAACCGACGACACATACGTTTGGCCTCTGTTCAGCCAGCTCGGTGAGGCGCTCAGTAATCGGCATTGGTTCGACTCCTCGGTAGTGCGGACACGTTTTTTCCGACAATAGCGCTACCCCTTTCCGCCCACCATCAACTAAGCCGGTTTACCCCTTGTTTACTACCGTGGAGGTATGGCTAGAATCAGCGCCCAACAAGTAATAGATACCGTCCTCGACCACGGAAGTTTCACCTCCTGGGACGGCGCGCCCGAGCATGGCAACATCGACGAGTCCTACCGCGGCACACTGTCCCGAGCCTCTGAGAAGACCGGTCTCGATGAGGCCGTTATCACCGGTGAAGGCACCGTCGGTGGCAAGCGCGTCGCCGTCATCTGTTCTGAGTTCGGCTTCCTCGGCGGTTCTATCGGCGCCGCAACCGCTCGTCGTATTATTCGCAGCATCGAGCGCGCGACTGCGGAGCAGCTGCCGCTGTTGCTCTCCCCGACCTCGGGTGGCACTCGCATGCAGGAGGGCACTGCGGCGTTCGCGCTCATGATCTCTATTACCACCGCAGTGGCGCGCCACAAGGATTCTCACTTGCCATTCCTGGTGTACCTGCGCAATCCCACCACCGGTGGTGTCATGGCGTCGTGGGGGTCGGCAGGCCACTTCACCTTCGCAGAGCCCGGCGCACTTCTCGGCTTCCTCGGCCCGCGCGTCGTCGAGCTGGCTACCGGCGAACCCATGCCCGAAGGCGTTCAGACCTCCGAGAACCTGTTCAAGCAGGGCATTATCGACGGCATCATTCCGCTCGAAGGTCTGCGCGGCGCTGTCCGCCGCACCATCGACGTGCTTGCCGACGGAGACCCCAGCGAACCCACCCCACCGCCAGTAGCAGCCATTGATGGTCGCGATACCTGGGAAGCTATCCTGCGCACCCGCGATACTTCTCGTCCAGGTGGCGGCGACATTATCGATGCCCTTGTCGACTGCTCCGTGCCGATCTCCGGCACTGGCGATGGCCACAAGTCGCTGTCGGTCCGGGCTCGCCTGGCGCGGATTGGTGAGCGGCCGGTGATTCTGGTCGCACAGGATCGCCATAACCAACCGCCTCTGGGCACGCATCCAATGGGGCCGGGCTCACTGCGTTTTGCCCGCCGCGCGATGCGCATCGCGGAAAGCCTGAACATTCCGCTGGTCACGGTCATTGACACCCCAGGCGCTGAGTTGACCAAGGACGCCGAGGAAAATGCCATGGCCGGCGAGATTGCCCGCACCTTGACCACGCTGGTGAACTTGAAGGTTCCGACCGTGTCACTCATTCTCGGCCAGGGCTGCGGTGGCGGCGCGCTGGCCATGCTGCCCTCTGACCGCGTGCTGGCAATGCACGATGCCTGGATGTCTCCGTTGCCGCCGGAGGGTGCTTCGGCGATTATCTACCGAGACACCGAGCATGCCCCGGAAATGATGGAGGAGCAGGGCGTTGGCGCCGAGGCCATGCTGAAGACCGGGGTCATCGACGAGATTGTGGCCGAACCTGAGAATCCGGCCGAACTGCCCCGCCGTGCTCTGAGTGCTATCGAGCACGCCCTCTGGGAGCTGGAGAAGAATCCGGCTCGCGTTGGCCGTGAGCAGCGTTTCGACCACTACCGTCGCTTCGCGCTGAGCGAGTAAGGGGGCTGGGGCCTGGTGTGGGCCTGGTTTGGGCCTTCAGCCCCCACCCCAACCTCAGAAAGCAAGAAAGTGACTGGGTTTATGACACTTTTGGGCAATTTTTCACGCCTGAAGTGTCATAAACGCAGTCACTTTCTTCGCCGGAAATCCTGCAAACCGCCGACGGAGGGATGGGCAGGAACCGCGAAGCGAAGCTCAGCCGGCCAACAGAGCTAGCATGCGGGCTTTTACTTAACGTCCAACAGGTCGATGACGAAGACCAGGGTCTTACCAGACAGGAAGTGTCCTGCACCAGCCGGGCCGTAAGCTTTCTCCGGCGGGCAAATCAGCTCGCGACGACCGCCGACCTTCATGCCCGGAATGCCTTCCTGCCAACCGGCAATCAGGCCGTTCAGCGGGAACTCGATGGACTGGCCACGGTTCCAGGAAGAGTCGAACTCTTCACCGGTTTCGTAGTCAACACCCACGTAGTGGACCTCGACACGAGCACCCGGGGTGGCCTCCTTGCCGTCACCGACAGTGAGGTCGTTGATGACGAGTTCCGTCGGAGCCGGACCGGACTTAGCAGTGAGTTCTGGCTTGGACAAGACAATCTCCTATCACAGTTGGCTTTTTCACAGTTGGTATTCAGCCCAACGTAAATGGACCCAACTTAAATGGGGTTTCTTAGAATTCTAGGAAAAATAAAAGGCGCGTACCAACCTTTCGAAGGCTAGTACGCGCCTTTTCGCGTTTTCAACGCTGGACTTTTCTATGCTGAGTTACCTGCGAGGAACCCCCTACGCAGTAATCGCTAGAAACCTTAGCGCTGGTCGCGCGGAACGAAGTCACGCTCGGTCTCGCCGGTGTAAATCTGGCGAGGGCGGTTGATCTTCGATGCCGGGTCAGTGACCTGCTCGTTGAACTGAGCAATCCAGCCCGGGAGGCGGCCGATGGCGAACAGGACGGTGAAGAAGTCCGTCGGGAAGCCCATGGCGCGGTAAATCAGACCGGTGTAGAAGTCAACGTTCGGGTAGAGCTTGCGGGAGACGAAGTAGTCATCAGCCAGTGCAATCTCTTCCAGCTTCATAGCCAAATCCAGCAGCTCGTCGCCGCCGAGGTGCTGGAGCACCTCGTGAGCGGTCTTCTTAGCGATAGCTGCACGCGGGTCGTAGGACTTGTAGACGCGGTGACCGAAGCCCATCAGGCGGACGCCCGGCTCCTTGTTCTTCACGCGATTCATGAACTCGGTTGCGTCGCCACCGTGGTTCTGCTGGATGTCCTCGAGCATCTCCAGAACAGCCTGGTTAGCGCCACCGTGCAGCGGGCCAGACAGAGCGTTGATACCAGCAGCGATGGAGACGAACATGGAAGCGCCGGAGGAAGCGACCATGCGGACGGTGGAGGTGGAGCAGTTCTGCTCGTGGTCAGCGTGCAGGATGAGCAGCTTGTCCAGAGCGTCAACCACTACCGGATCAACCTCGTAGTCAGCGGTCGGGTAACCGAACATCATGCGCAGGAAGTTCTCGCGAGCGTTCAGGTTGTTGTCCGGGTACATGTACGGCTCACCCTTGGATGCGCGGTAAGCGTATGCAGCCAGCATCGGGACCTTAGCCATCAGGCGAACCGCAGCCAGGTTGCGCTGCTCTTCGTTCAGCGGATCCAGCTCGTCCTGGTAGTAGGAAGCCAGGATGTTGACCGAGGAAGCCAGGGTCTGCATCGGGTGTGCGCCACGCGGGAAGATGCTGAATGCGCGACGGAAGTCCTCGTCCAGCAGGGTGTGGTGACGAATGTCGTGGTTGAACTGCGCAAGCTCTTCCTCAGACGGAAGGTGGCCGTGAATCAGCAGGTAGGAAACCTCGTTGAAGGTAGCCTTCTCAGCCAGCTGCTCAATCGGGTAACCGCGGTAGCGCAGGATGCCGTTACCTCCGTCGATGTAAGTGATCTTGGACTCGGTAGAACCGGTGGCGGTGTAGCCCGGGTCGAAGGTGGTCAGTCCAGTTTCCTGGAGCATCTTGCCCAGTGCGATACCGTCGTTACCCTCGGTTGCCTTGACGATGTCCATCTCGAACTCGCCGCCCGGGTAGTGGAGTACAGCCTTGCCGTCTTTAGTAGCCACAACTTCCCTTTCACAGAAAAATTCTTCTTAACGACTCCAGAGTGCGGGGGAAGCAGGCACAGCGGAAAACAGCATGCTGCCTCCCAACTCCACGCCACCCCTTCGGGGTCGCATTGTTTTCAATGATTCAATTATGCGCGACATTTGCGTTCCATTGCATCTTGCCCAGTGAAAAAAGTTTGCTTAGTTCACATCGACCGTGTCGTAACCATAAAGAACCGACACCTGCAGTGGATTAGAACACACAATATCAAAGAGTGTGAGCAGTGCAACACCCTCTACCCCATTCGGGCAGCCTGGGCTTACCCAATCTTGACCCCTCTTCACCCCGAAATGCAAATGGAAAAACGGGTTTATTACGTTGTCACTGCTTATTTACTAATCAGGAGGTCAGGAGCACATTCAACAGCCAATGTCTTTAAAAGTTCAAAAGCCATCGAGCCGACGCCCGAAAACACATCGACTAAATCCACAATAATTCACCCCTCGCCGCCCGCCCGAGGCTCCACACCGCCAAGTTTTCAGCACCAACAAAACTGGAAAAAATTCTTCGCAAACTTTGCAAATACGCCAATCCACCCTGTTTTGTTATGCAAAGTACGGAAGCGGGGGCAATTGAACCCCACCCTTTTGCTATAAGTACCCCCGATTACCGCTAGAGTTTGAAGACAACGGCTGTATATCAAGCTTCACTTTGAATGCACTTTGAAAGGTTGCGCCTCATATGAGCGATCAATTCCCAGTCCTCCCTGAAGAGTTCCAGCCCGGCGACGGCCGCTTTGGTTGCGGTCCGTCGAAGGTTCGCCCGACACAGATTCAGGCAATCGTTGACGGCGGTACCTCTATCATGGGTACCTCCCACCGTCAGCCGGCAGTGAAGAACGTTGTTGGTGAGGTTCGCGAGGGTCTGGCTGAGCTCTTCCAGCTTCCGGACGGCTACGAGATTGTCCTGTCCCTCGGCGGCGCAACCGCTTTCTGGGATGCTGCCACCTTTGGGCTCATCGAGAAAAAGTCCGCTCACCTGACTTACGGTGAGTTCTCCTCTAAGTTCGCCAAGGCCTCCAAGATGGCTCCGTGGCTCGACGCTCCGCAGATCATCGAAGCAGAGCCGGGTTCCGCACCTGAGGTTGTCGCTGGCGAAGAGGACGTTGACCTTATTGGTTGGGCTCACAACGAGACCTCCACCGGCACCATGGTTCCGGTCACCCGCCCGGCAGGCTCCGAGGGCCAGCTCGTGGCTATCGATGCCACCTCCGGTGCCGGCGGCCTCCCGGTCGACATGTCCCAGGCTGACGTCTACTACTTCTCCCCGCAGAAGTGCTTCGCTTCTGACGGCGGCATCTGGTTGGCCGCAATGTCCCCGGCCGCCATCGAGCGTATTGAGAAGATCAATTCTTCCGACCGCTTCATCCCGGCTTTCCTGAACCTGCAGACTGCCGTTGATAACTCCCGCAAGAACCAGACCTACAACACCCCGGCCGTCGGCACTTTGCTGATGCTGGCTGATCAGGTCAAGTGGATGAACGCCAACGGCGGCCTCGACGGCATGGTTGCCCGCACCACCGAGTCCTCCTCCCACCTCTACAACTGGGCTGAGAACCGCGCGGAGGCAACTCCGTTCGTCACCGATGCTGCAAAGCGCTCGCTGGTCGTCGGCACCATCGACTTCGAGGACAACATCGACGCCGCACAGATCGCCAAGGTTCTGCGCGCCAACGGCATCCTCGACATCGAGCCTTACCGCAAGCTGGGCCGCAACCAGCTGCGCATCGGTATGTTCCCGGCCATCGACCCGGAGGACATCCGTCGTCTGACTGGCGCTATCGACTGGGTTCTGGATAACGGCTACGCTGCAAAGTAACAGCCAAATACCGGCCTCAGCCGCATAACTCCCGCGCCACGCGCAAGGGCATTGCCCCATTTGTCCGTGACGCGGGAGTTTTGTCGTTTACCATGATTAGTGAGCATTACTTATAACGTCGACCAACAAGGAGGTTCTCGCATGAGGGAGCTGAAGCCCGTTCTGGACGGCGATGTGACCGATTCACTGATTCTCGTTCCCGCCGATACCACCGAGCAGGAACGGCAGGAGGGACTTCGCTTCACGCTGCCTCTCGACGAGAACCTGCGCACTTTCCTGGTCGAGCACTTCGAGCTCGCCGATGCCGCCGGTTCCCCTGCTGCAGCTGATTCCGCATCGCTTGCCGACGGATCCAGCGCCGCCACCGCCACTGCCAGCGGTAGCTCTGGGGAGAGTGCTACCGCAGAGAGGGGCTCCACCGACGGAAGTTCCACTAGTGACAGCACAGCGGAAGCCACCACCGCAAGCGGCGACGCGGCCGAAGGCAACGAGACGACCGGCAACTCCGCTACAGCAGGCGGGGCACCGAAGAAGATTCCAACGGCGCCGAAGCCAGTTCTGGAAGAGCCCCGCGTAGTTTTGTCGCCGCGCGAAATCCAGGATCGCATTCGCAGCGGCCAGACGGTCGAGGAGCTCATCGAGTACAGCGGCATGCAGCCGCGCAAGATTGAGTCCTTCGCCTACCCGGTGCTTGCAGAGCGCGCACGTATTGCGGAGCTCGGCAAGCAGTCGAAGCCACGTCGCATTGATGGCCCGGCCAAGTTGTCCCTGTGGGAGATTCTCGCCACCGCTTTTGCCGCCCGTGGCCAGGAACTCGCCGATGCCTCGTGGGACGCCTACCGCGACCCGAGTGGACAGTGGATTGTGACGGTTACTTGGAATGTCGGCCATACCACCAACGTGGCCGAGTGGAGTTACCAGGCGGAGGGACTTTCCGCGCTCACCATTGCTCGCAATGAGCTGGCAGCAGAGCTGATCGACCCCGACTTTGCCCGCCGCAACCGAGACTTGGCTCCGCAGGCCAATCGAGCTGCTGATACCGCGGATACCTCTGAGATGCCAGCCGCATGGCAGTCTTCGGCGGAGCCGCAGCGAGGCCACGGGGAGCAGGACGTTCCGTCGCAAAGCGATGACGCCGACGACGATATTGACGAGACGGAGTTCTTGCAGCACCCGGACGCGGAGCAGCCGAAGCGCAAGAAGAAGACTGTCATGCCGTCGTGGGAGGATGTGCTTCTCGGCGTACGTCCGAACGGCCCGAAGAAGTAGGAGTTTCCCTCGACAATGAGCTCCATGACCAGTGGCAACGCTTCTGATTTCGAATTCTCCGCGATTCGCCGCGGTGTAGTCACAATTTGGTTTATCAGCACCAATGACCCTGCTGCGGCCCTGGAGACAGGTGTTCAGCACGACCGCGGTTTCGGGCGTCGTTTCCTAGCTCTCTATGACTCAACGCTGCCGGTAACACCGATTGGTGATTTCCCGCTCAACCGCTCGGCGGAAACCGGTGACGGTGAATACTACATCGGTGGCTTTGAGGGCGTTGCCGTACTGCAGACGGTTCTCGATGATGTCTCGCAGCTGTCCAAGCTGTCGCCTCGTCTGCGGCAGGAGATTGCCGCCACGGACGTCTTCGCGAGTGTGTCGAATAAATCCACGGGCTTCGGTGCCTTTGCGCATTGGCACGATGGTGAGCTCAAGCGTGCTTTCTCCGCTACTCGCTACCGCACACTGGAAGACATCGGTCTTCCCTGCCCCGCAGAGGGCAGCTTCTGGGCGGGCAAGCACCGCCCGCTGCCCGATGCTTTCGAAGGTACGGGTTCACGTCCACGCGAGGGGGTCGGTTTGCCGTTCGTTCCGGCAGAGCTTGCCGACGCCGTCATCACCGACTGGCTCGGATTCGACCCGCATTCGCCCGCTACCGATATCCCTGTTAGTGGTTTTGCGGTGGATGGCCGTCGTGCGGCTCCCGGGGCTTCGTATTCGACGTCTCGTAGTCCACGCGGGCTAATGGGTGAGCCGGGTTCGTCCGAGTCTGGCGCAGAGCTTGACCGCGCCTACGACGACTACGAAGTTCACAACGCAGAGCCGAACCGAGACTTTCTGGAGGAGCTCAGTCGCTTTGGGGCTAAGGCCAAGAACTTCGCTGGCCGCACCTGGCAGCGGGCGCGAGGCAAGTTCGGGAAATAGTTTCTACCGCCCTGCGCGCTGCGACTGAACGCGCAGTCGCTCGTAGAACGCGATCGCCGCGGAGGTAGCCACATTCAGGCTGTCAGTTCCCGGTGACATGGGAATGCGAGCACGCACATCGGTGGCTGCCATCGCGTGCTCGGTAAGCCCCTGCCCCTCAGCGCCAACGAGAATCGCGACCTTGTCCGTGTCCATGGCATCCCACAGGTCCACCGTGCCCGCAGGGGTCATCGACACCACGCGGAAGCCCTGCTCTTTGAGCTGGTCCAGGCTTCGCTGCCAGGTGGTCGTAGTACCGGGCAGAGTCGCAAATGGGACTGTCAGCACATGCCCCATGGAAACGCGCACGCTGCGGCGATACAGCGGATCGGCGCAGGCCGCGCCGAAGACGACCCCATCCACGCCCATGCCCGCCGCGTTACGGAACAGGGCTCCGATGTTCTCGTGGTCACCGACTCCCTCCATCACGGCCAAGGTGGTGGCTCCGCTCAGAACTTGGTCCACCGATAGCTCCGGCGCGCGGTCAGCGGTGGCCAGAAGGCCGCGGTGAAGATCAAATCCGGCCGCTGCGGCCAGAACCTCGCGGTCGAGTTCAAACCAGGGCACCGTTTCCGCAATAGCGGCCTCGCTCGCGGTCAGTCCGTCGGCAAGCGATGCGAGCTTCTGGCGAGTACCAAAGACTGCGCGGAGCGGAAAGCGTGAGCGCACTAACCGCGGCACAATGAGCGTGCCTTCGGCGATGACCAGCCCCTTCCCACCGGGCAAATCGGGGCGGGAATCGGACTTGTTGAGGTTGCGGATGTCATCGAGACGGCTGTCGGCGGGATCGTCGACGACGATGGGCGCAAAGCGTTCGAGGAATGTGGTGGTACTCATGGAAACTCTTTAGCCGCCCAGCAGAGCGGTGAACGGATCGGCGGCGAAGTAGATGATGAACAGGCCGGAGACAATCCACATCAGCGGATGTACGGACTTGGCACGACCCGAGAAGATAGCCATCGCAGCAAAGGTGATGAAACCGATGCCGATACCATTTGCAATCGAGTAGGTAAACGGCATGGTGACAATAGTCAAAAATGCCGGCAGTGCGATGTCGAAACGGGTGAAATCAATCTCGGTGATCTGCCCGATCATCATGGCACCGACGATGACCAGCACTGGCGCGGCAGCCTCGATGGGCACGATTTCATAGAGCGGGGTGAAAAACATCGCTGCCAGAAAGAGGATGCCGGTGACAATGTTGGCAAGGCCAGTGCGTGCACCATCGGCGATGCCCGCTGCGGAATCCACAAAGACGGTGTTCGACGAGGAGCTGACTGCACCACCGACAATGGCACCGGTGCCTTCGACAACCAGTGCGCGCTTCATGTCCGGCAGCACACCGTCTTCATCGACAAGTGCGGCCTGCTTGCCCAGACCAGTCATCGTGCCCATGGCATCGAAGAAGTTCGCCAGGACCAAGGTAAACAGCAGCATGGTGGCGCTGAGGGCACCGACGCGGGCAAAGGATCCGAAAAGATCCACAGCTCCAACGAGGGACAAGTCCGGCATGCCGCCTACGCGGTCCGGCAGAGTCGGTACCGCGAGATTCCAACCGGTCGGCACTGGCTTGCCATCAGCGAAGGAGGGGCCCGCATCCGTCAAGGCCTCGACTGCGAGCGCAATGATGGTATTCAGCACGATGCCGATGAACAGGCCACCTGGAATATTGCGGACAACCATGATGCCGCAGATAATCAGCCCGAGGACGAACACGGCGGTCGGCCACGAGGCAATCTGACCATTGATGCCGAGCTGCACCGGGACAGTCGTGTCAGCGGCATCGGGAATACGGCGAACCAGGCCACCGTCGACCAGACCAATCATGGCAATAAATAGGCCGATACCCACACTCATCGCGGCCTTCATATCGGACGGAATCGCGTGGAAGACAGCTGTGCGGAATCCGGTCAGCGCCAGCAGCACGATAATCACGCCGTCCAGCACGACCAGGCCCATCGCTTCTTCCCAGGCCAGTCCCTCGTTAGCAACGAATGTCACGGCAACCAGGGTGTTGATGCCCAGGCCCGTCGCAATGCCGAAGGGGTACTTGGCAAAGAGACCAAAAGTAATGGTCATGACACCCGCGGCGAGCGCAGTGACAGCGGCGACCTGTGGTATCCCCAGGCTATTGCCGTTGACATCCTCGATATTGCCGAGGATCAGCGGGTTGAGCAGAATGATGTAGGCCATCGCGAAGAAGGTCACTACGCCACCGCGAATCTCGGTCACGGTCGTCGAACCGCGCTCCGTGATGTGAAAATAGCGGTCCACTGCCGAAAGATGGCTCCCCTTCCGTGCAGGCTTGGAGTCCTTCGCCTCATCTGAGGATGTTGCAGAGGTGGACGTACCTTTGTCCATTTTTTATGCCTCTCTAGAGTCTCTTTACTATCCGTGTCAGAGCGGAATTTTTGTGCCGAAATCCGTAACGGTGCAGTCTCTGGGGCCACAGTGGCGTCGAAACTGCACCTTCTCCGTCATCGCGTTTGCCTAGGTGGAAAGCTACAGGTGGGAATCCTGGTAGGGTTCCGCCACCGGTGCACCCTGCCCCGTTACTTCCGGGATAGCTGAGTGAGCACCGCAGCCGTGGTCAAAGCTTACGGCCGTGGCATCGAATGTCCATTCGTTAACGCACACGCCCCAGTTCTTACCGAGCGGACCGGTCAGCGGGACCATAAAGGCGCAGGTTCGGCAGCGGTGCAATGCTTCCCGAGCAAAGTCACTCTCGGGGCCGGTATCGCCCTCTTCCCAACGCTGCTCGGTGTCTTCCACACCACGCGCCGACAAGGTGCGGGTCTGCAAGTCATCGCCGTCGAGTCGCTCATCTCCCACTGCAGCCGGCAACAAATCGCGCGGACCGAGGTCACCGGGGCGCAGCCGCTCCTCGTAGGGCACCCATTCAGGCGCCTGCAGCGCGGTTTCGCCAGGGACAAGAGCCACTTCACTGACCGTCGCCTGTTGAGTGCCCGGCGCGCACGCGACCACCACATGCCACTCCCAGCCCCTGTATCCGGGCAGGTCAGCCGCAAAACGATGCACCGCAACGCCCTCGCCTACGACACTTACACCGGTGTGCGCGCCGGCAGGCCCCTCCCCGAGCTCTTCAATCGCGGTACGGGCAGTGTCGACCGCCTGGTGATTCATCACCTTCCCCCGTCGGCGGCTGTTTCGGGAACGTCGTCGATTTTCAGTCACGTTTCCTATCCTAGAGTGAAGCTATGGACAGATTCCCGTCGGGCGACGCAAAACCCGCCCGCACCTTCCACTCATCACGCTTTACGACGGTCCGAGCTGCCATCCTCTCCGTGGCAACTGCCGCCCTATTGGCCGGCTGTGCGGCTAAAACTGGTTCAGGTGGCGATCCCTCAGGCGAGGCCCCTTCTAGTGGCGCTAGTGCGGACTCGAACTCCGGCACCGCCCCAAGGTCGACTTCGGCATCGGTTAATCCCTCCGAGCTGGTCGGTGCCGATAAGGTGCCGGGGCTCGGTGACGTTCCGACACTGAAACTGGCCATCGAGCAGTCCTATCCTGTCTTGGCTCCACCACTTCCCACGGAGAAGAATGTCGCTGCGCCTTTTGTCCAGGGCCTTGAGTTCGAACCCGATGGTTCTTTGTTGATGGGCACCGGCCTCTACGGTGAGTCCCAGATTTACCGATTACCGCAGTGGCTCGACAACTCTGCAGCCGAGCCGACCAACGTGGAAGATTTACAGCCTGAACTCTTCGGCGAGGGGATTACCCGTCATGGAGATACCGTGTGGCAGCTGACGTGGAAGGAAGGACGCGCCATTGAACGCGACGCGGCTACTCTCAAGCAGCGTCGCGAGGTTCCCTTCGACACCGAGGGCTGGGGCGCGTGCTCCTTCGATGACACCATCGTGACCTCCGACGGCAGTGGCACCCTCACTTTCCGCGCCCCCGATGACCTCTCTTCCCAGCGTCAACTGGCGGTCACTGCAGCAGGTACAGAGACAACGTGGCTCAACGAACTCGAGTGCGTCACTGTCAACGGCGACGCAGCTCTGGACGAAGTGCCGGACGAAGTACCAGCGGACACGAGCGATTCAAACAACCAGAGCAACGCGGACGGACCAAACTCCCCGCAATCGCACCGCGAGATTTGGGCCAACGTCTGGCAGAGTCCATTCATCTACCGCATCAACCCGGAAGACGGAAAGGTCACAGGCATCGTCGATGCCACCGAACTCTTCCGCGACTTGTACGCGCAGCTCTCCCCAGCAGAGCAAAACAGTATTGATGTGCTCAACGGCATTGCTCTAATGCCGGATTCTTCCTCTACCTCCCCCAATGGCCCCCGCCAGTTCCTGCTCACAGGGAAGAAATGGCCCACGGCCTACCGTGTTACCGTGAGTGAATAGCAGTATCTGGCCCGAAAACGGCTAGTGTGACTGAACGTAGCTTCAATTCCGTTACGAATGTCGGGAAGTGAGAGTTGATGGGATCGAGTAGGCGCCGCTGGCAACAGAATAGTAAGGCGTTCATGGTTGTCGGCGCTATTGTCGTGGTGGGTCTTGTCGTCACCGGCATTGTCCTTGCTGTCAATAAGTGGACCAACCAGGCAATCGACGACCCGCACGCGCTGTCCATCGAGGTCATTCAGGACGGCGAAACCACAGAGGTTCTTCCCTACCGTGTCTGCGACCTCTTTGAGAAGAATGCCTGCACCACGACTGAGGCCAACGCCGCCAAGATTTCTCTGGGCGAGCAGGAGACAGCTGAGGTTAACGTCGGCTCCACTGTTGGCTCTAACTCTTGGACTCTGCAGCGTTTCTTCTCCGACGATGCGGTCAACTCCACCTCTCGCAAGGATCCGGGCGAAGCCACGACCGAGACCATCGCCGGCTCCGCAGCTGTTGCCGGCAAACGCACCCCACTCGGGGTCGTGGAGGTTTCCACCGCGCTCATCGGAAAGAACTCCGAGGGTGAAGAGACCACCTACGGTATTACTTGGTCGATCGTCAACGAACCGTCGTAAAGCACAGCAAAACGCCCGCTCACTGAGGTTATCCACCTTCGTGAGCGGGCGTTTTTCACATCTTCTACCGACTTACGAGTCCAGCTCGCGCGCGACCGCACGCAGGACTTCAGCCATCTGGTGGCCGTCCTTACGCTCCGGGTAACGCCCGGCGCGCAGGTCACGCTGCACCGTCGACTCCAGCATGGAAATCATGTCCGAAATCATGCCGTTGAGATCGCTGGGGCTGTGCTTCTTTGCTTGACGACGGGCTCCTGCGCCCCCACCTGCCCCGCCACGGCGGTGACGGGCACCGCGCGGTCCCTCGTCGAGCACCTTGATCCGGAGGGCCTGCGGGCCTGGGCGGCCGTCAGCGTAGTCGTACTCCAGGCGCTGACCAGTTACGAGTTCTTCCACGCCTTTCGGCAGCACGTTCTTGCCGATGTAGACATCTTCACCGTCCGGATTCGAAACGAAGCCAAAACCGCGATCCTTGTCGTACCACCTGACCTTACCGATGGGCACTTTCCACCTAACCTTCCCGTGCCCTGTGACTGGGGGCACTCAACCTCGTTCCCCTTGTGCAGCGGTGACTGCCCTTCAGGGTCTTCGGATCGGAGATGCAATTCTTCCGCATTTGCCACCGTCCTCGCACGCACAAACGGCCAGAGTTAGAGGCTCGCTCGGGGCGAGCTTGGCCAGACAGGACCGCGAGGATATGCCAGGCCGGGTGCTGTCTTAATGGTGTTCCTTTAATTAAGGTGCGACCAAAACAGGACGCACTCCAACGGGGAACACATTATTTATTACTGCTTACTAGTGCGAAGTGGCGGCAGCGGTAGCGGCGTGCATGTGCACGTCACCTCCGATTACCTAAAGAACTCAATTATACCCATAGATGGGGACATAAAGGGAAGACGGATCTGCGTGAAGCGAACACTCTCGCGGATTGACGCACCGAGACGGCAACTAACTGCCAGCGTTGGTTCTTTATGGCTATCTCTTATGGCCATCCTTCTCAGTGCATGCGGCGCGCCAAAACCGGAAAAATAACAAGACGATAACGTGAGCTTTATCACATTTTGAAGTTTTAACTTACACAACACCAATAACAGTCACGTCTCTTACCTGCAGTTTCACCTACTTTTATGCATATTTCCCACCTGCGCTCAAAATTAAGAATCCGGCGATTCGCGTGACTATTTCGTTATCAACCGCTACGGTGTGCAATCGACGCGTTTAACGGACGAAGTCGCATAGATCGCCTTCATCTCACTCCAGTGCGATGACATCGGCCCGTTATCAATAACGTGAAGAACTTTCCATAAGAGTGAGATGGGGTTGCATTAGCCCCACTGGCGCCACAAAGAAAATCGACGAAAAGGAAATTTTCATATGGCTCGCCACGCAGCTAAGACCAACACCTTCGCTTCCACTTCGGCAAAGGTTGCACTGACCGGCGCAATCCTCGGTGCCGGTGCCGCTATCTTCGCACCGACCGCTTCTGCAGCTCCGGACTCCGACTGGGACCGCCTGGCACAGTGTGAGTCCGGCGGCAACTGGCACATCAACACCGGAAACGGCTACTACGGCGGTCTGCAGTTCTCCGCAAGCACCTGGAACGCTTTCGGTGGTAACGAGTTCGCTTCGACCGCTGATCAGGCTTCCCGCGAGCAGCAGATTTACGTTGCTGAGAAGGTCCTGGCTCAGCAGGGTTGGGGCGCATGGCCGGCTTGCTCCGCAAGCCTGGGTCTCTCCTCCGGCCCGACCGATCGTCCGCACCCGAGCCAGGGCTCCGCTCCTGTTCGCGCACAGGCCGCTCCGGCAGCTGCTGCTTCCGACTCCAAGACTGACCTGGTCCAGCAGTTCGCTGACCGCCTGTCCAACGTCGACAGCCTGTCCGACGCTCAGGCACTCATCGCTGAGTTCCGTGCACTGACCGGCGAGGTTGAGCTCCCGCAGGAACTGGTCGCAGCCATTCCGTTCGACCTGTCGAAGCTGCAGGGTCTGATTTAAGACTTTCGAGCTAGCCAGCTCATCACAGTAGCCCCGAGGGTAATCCCCCTCGGGGCTACTTTTTGGCTTCCGCAGGTTGGCGGTACCGACCCAACGCGAGTTAGTGACTGCGTGAGTTACTGCCTGCGTTTATGGCTAGCGACCGCGTGCCAACGCGAGTTAGTGACTGCGTTTATGACAAAAATGGCCCGAAAAATGGCTTGAAAG